>NZ_JNLH01000001.1:0-22500 GCF_000703005.1 Pseudobutyrivibrio ruminis HUN009
CAACATACCATCCTGTTGTAACAATACCTGTTGCTTCATCTGTGTGATATTTAATACCTGCAACATCTACCCAACCAAACTGCTTACGGTAGTTGTTGAAGAAGTAAACATTTCCTGCACCTAAATCAAGAAGACCTACTGCTGGGATGAAAGCTGTGTAGTCTTTCTGTGCTACGTTCATATCTACACGGCCATTGATACCTGCAACTGCTCCACTTGAAGAATACTGCCAGATAGCCCATCCAGCGATATCATTGTGATCTGAATACTGAGCAATCCACTTGTCATAAGCAAGCGCTGATGTAAAGTGTGCTTTGTAGAAGTTTGTGTATGTGTAAAGCATTGGTGTGTAACCAGCCTGAGCGATTACACTACAAAATGCATTTGCCATTGCTGTACATGTATTAGCATCAATACCCTTCTGGATTCCATCCTCGAAATCGAATGCTACTGGGAAGTTGATGTTGTATGGCTCAATCCACTGAAGAACAAGATTTGCCTCCTGGATGGCTGCCTCAACTGTTGTTGCGTATGAATAAATATATACACCTGTACGAATACCTACAGCCTGTGCTCCTGCTACGTTAGCTGCGAAGTAAGGATCAATACCACTCTTTGTGCTACCTACCTTAATGAATGTATATGTAACTCCTGACTGAGCAACTGCAGCCCAGTTAATTGCCCCCTGATACTTTGAAACATCGATACCCTGTGCACCAGCTGCATTTGCAGTGATTGGTGTGGATAATGTCATCACTACAGCAAGCATCAACGCTGCAAGTGACTTAAACACTTTTGAAGCTTTAAATTTTCTCACTTCATTGACCTCCTAAATAAAACTAGTAATATAATATCATAATAATTTGTATTATTTAACTGATAAATACAAATAATTTACATTTGATGACGTACCACCTTGTACTCATCTCCGTTAACAAAGTATGGGCATTCACTGTAATGACCTGTTACCAGCCTAACATAATCATCCTCGTCCATATCCATTTCGCAATAATATTGCTCATCCTCTTCGTCCCATACGAAATTGTTACAATATTCGCAGGCAGTACTACCAGATTTTTTTACCTTACTATTACCAGCCATCTAATAAAACCTCCTACTAGAACAGCCACAAGAATTGTACCAAGCATTATTGCATACATGTATTCCTGATGTTTCTTGCCCCAGGCTGAATTCATTACAGCCATATATAGCCCAAGGCCAACAAGAATAGCTACAACATTTATCAACATATTAACTGTTTCCATTAAGCTGTTACTCCTATAAATGCGCCAAGACCAAGTGTACATAAAACACCGATGATGATTCCGGCTAAAGCCACACCGCAGATTACTGCAAGGATTGAAGACTTAAAGTCCATATCAAGAATTGATGCTGCAAGTGTACCTGTCCATGCACCTGTTCCTGGAAGTGGAATACCAACAAACAATAACAATGCTACGAAAAGTCCTCTACCTGCTTTTTCCTGAAGCTTCTTGCCACCCTTTTCACCTTTTTCAAGGCAGAATGTAAAGAAACCACCGATAACAGGCTTATCTTTACCCCACTCAAGTACCTTTCTGGCAAAAAAGTAAATGATAGGTACTGGAATCATATTTCCAATTGCAATAAGGATGTAGGCTAAAAGCAAATTGAAGCTTGGATCTGCAGCCTTGAATCCATAGGCAAATGGAATAGCTCCTCTTAGCTCAATCAGTGGAACCATTGAAACAAAAAATACTGTTAAATACTTGATCATTAAATCTAAACTCCTTTTAAAATCTTTTTTAATTCATCTATAAATACTTGCATCTCCTCATCTGTTCCAATAGAAATACGCAAGTAATTTGATATACGCTGTGGCTTTGAGAAGTAGCGCACATAAATGCCACGCTTTTTAAGCTCTTCAAAAATGAATGAAGCCTCCATAGATTCATGTTTGGCAAAAATGAAATTGCTCTTTGAATCTGGGACTGTAAAGCCAAGCTCTTTTAACTGAGCCTTTGTCCACTCTCTTGTGGAAATAACAGCTTCAAGCTTTTCTTTAAAGTAAGTATCGTCCTCTATAGAAGCAACACCTGCCTGTAGCGTGATTGTGTCCATTGTGTATGAATTAAATGAGAACTTACAATCTGATAGATATTTGATAAGTTCTTTTGAACCAATAGCATAACCAATACGGTTACCGGCCATAGCTCTTGATTTAGAAAATGTACGAACTACCAAAACATTATCGTATTTGCGAACTAAATCTATGGCAGACTCAGAGCCAAAATCTACATAGGCCTCATCAATAATCACAACACACTCAGGATGTGCCTTAATAATCTCCTCAAAAAAGGAAACAGGCTCAGCTATTCCTGTAGGTGCATTTGGATTTGGAATAACTATTCCTCCGCAACACTTGTCATAATCGCTTTTTATAATTTTAAAATCCTCATCAAGAGCTTTTGTCTCAAATGGAATTCTAAAAAGTGATGCCCACACATCATAAAATGAATAGGTAATGTCTGGGAAAAAGATTGGTTTGTCTGAATTAAAAAATGTAAGGAAGCTCATAGCAAGAACGTCATCTGAGCCTACTCCCACAAAAATATTTTCTTCATCAAACCCATGATATTTAGCCAATGCCGAAATCAACGATTGGCACCCTGGATCAGGGTATTTTCTAAGAGAATCCAATTCTATATTAGAAATAGCTTTACCCACCAAAGGACTTGGTGGGTATGGATTTTCATTAGTGTTTAACTTTATTACCTTAGTTTTAGGCTGCTCGCCTGGAGTATAAGGTACTACTTCTCTAACATTACTCTTCCAATTAGCCATATTTTGCCTCGCTATCGTGCACTATTGAACAACGCCTGTATCTGTACCGCCAGCCTGAGCTGCTGCAGCCGCTTCTGCGGCAGCCTGTAACTTCAATGTCTGAAGTGTTAGCTCTGCGTTAACAAGATCCTGATAATTTAAAACCTGTGCCTTCTGCTCTTCTGTTAAAGCTTCGTACTGTGCTCTAGCTTCAGCAATCTGAGGTTCAGACTCAAGTGTAACTGTCTCAATTTCTGCGATAAGCTCTGAAACCTTAACCTGTGGATTCTGGATAAGGTAGTTTTCTTCTTCTGTGTCACCAGTATAGAAAACAATAACAGGCCAACCAGCTTCTACAATATTGTAGATTTGCTCTGCAGCGGAAAGAGGAAGGTTTACGCATCCGTGGCTTCCGCCTGTTTTATAAATGGTGCCACCAAAGCTTGAGCGCCATGTAGCGTCATGAAGACCTTCGCCCATGTTGAATGGCATCCAGTAATTAACATGTGATTCGTAATTGTCACCCTTAAGTGTGGCATCTGTCTGCTTGTAAGCAATTGGGTATACACCTGTGTGCGTACCGTGGTTTGCTGAAATCTTACCTGATACACAATCTGAATCAAATACCATTTCGCCATCCTTATAAACATACACGTGCTGTTCTGTAAGGTTAACTTCTACGTATGAGTTGCCATAATCGTGTTCGCCATGGCTTGTTCCGTAGTAAAGATAAGTGAAGTCGCGAGTAACATCCTCGCCCCCTTCTAAATCAGCAATGATTGCATCGATTTCGCCATCATATGCTATTCTCCAACCGAATGAACCTGCTGGAACTTCTATTGTCTCACCTGAAGTGGTGGTGAATTCCTTTTTCTTGCCATAAGTGTTGTACTTATCTCCCATTGAGTTTACATACTCGCCTATAGCATCTCTGTCGAAGGAAACATTAAAGCTATCATCCCATGTGAACCATGTAGCCTTTGTGTCGGCTGGAATATCTTCTGTGTAACCCTCGCCTAAATCATAATGGATATCTGTATCCATGTAGTTATTTAAAACATCAACTGCCTTTTGAATATTAGCATCAGATGCTAAAACACTAGGCTTTTCATAGCATGTGCCATCTGCAAGATTAATCTCAGTTTGAAGATTCTCAACTGCATAGATGATTGCTTCCTCTACGCCCTCTTCTGTGATTTTATCTCCGTATACTTCATCAACAATCACAAACTTCTCGCCATCGAACTGAATGGTAGCGTCCTGTGATTCTGTTGTAGATGATTGGTTGCTAAAATCAAGGCTGCTTGCTACTGCTGTAACTTTGGCAGAATCATATGCGTTGCCTGTAGCTGTATAGAATTCAGCTGGTGCAAACAAACGAAGTACCCAGTTGAAACCAGTTTGAGAATCGAGAAGTGCCTGAACCTCTGATTCATCATAATTAACTCCTACTCCTAATTCGCTTGAGCTTACTTCGTTAATTACATTTCCATCTGCGTCAATAAATGAAATAGTGTATTTGTCTGCACTATTGATAATTTTATCGTATGTGCTTTGCGCTGTTCTGAATGAAGCACCAACGCCATTGACCTTGCTTCTGATATAGAAGTGATTTCTAAAGAACAAGCTTCCTGCCAAATATATTATTAATATAATACCAAGAATTATTCCAATCCTAAGCCTTTTTGCTCGGTAATAGCTTGGTGGATAAATCTTTTTGCGACCCTTTGCTTTCATTGTGCATAATCCTCTATAAAATGATAATAAATCTCCGTGTGTAAGTTTACAGGAAATCAGCAAATAAAAACAACTAAACTTTTATCTAATAGGGCGCAATTATTTGACTAATTCCTCCTAAAGCTCTTAAGCTCGTCAATTGTAAACTCATATGCCTCATTACAGAACTGACATTTAACCTCTACCGGTTTTCCATCTGCAATGATTTCATCCATATCTTCTTTACCAAGTGATGCAAGGCTTTTTATAACTCTATCCCTTGAACAATCGCACTTGTAAGCTGCTGGATATGTTTCCTTGATTTCTACTTCTAAGCCAGCAAGAACAGTCTGGAGCATTTCTTCTGGTGTCTTGCCACTTGAAAGCATATCTGTAACTGAAGGAAGAGTCTTTAAATTTTCCTCAATCTGAGTAATAACTTCCTCTGGAGTAAAAGGCATAAGCTGAACAATAAATCCGCCTGCGCAGTTTACTGTATTGTCCTTGTTCATAAGAACACCAAGTCCTACTGATGATGGAATCTGTTCTGAAACTGCATAATAGTATGTAAGATCCTCTGCAATTTCACCTGTCTGAAGCTCGACAGTACCAACATATGGCTCTTTAAGCCCCATATCCTTGATAACTCTCATGATACCAAGGTCGATAGCTCCGCCTACATCAAGCTTGCCGTTCTTTGGTGGCAAATCAACAACTGACACATTCGGAAATCCTTTAACCTCACCCTTGCTATTGGATGTAACTGTGATTCCCTTCATTGGACCACTTCCCTGAATCTGAAGTGTAACCAAATCATCCTCTCCTTTTAGCATGACACCCATCATGGAACCTGCCGAAAGCATTCTTCCAAGGGCTGCTGTAACGATTGGTGATGTATTATGACGAGTTCTAGCCTCTTCCACTATATTTGTACTTGTAATTGCAAATGCTCTAACTGCATCATTTGCTGCTGTTGCTCTAACTATATAGTCTTTCATTTTGTAACCTCTCTTGCTATAAAATACAATCTATCACTATCTTCTGTAGGTGCCGCCATGGTAGAAACATCAAGCACCTGAAGAAATTCTAATCCACTTTCTTTAATGGCAGCCTTCACTTCATCGACAGTAAACGCATGTTGCATATGCTCTTCCTCGAATCTGTCAAAAGTGCCCTCTTCATTTTCTTCATATATGGTCAGGTAATAGTAATTATCTCTGGCGTCAGGGTTGTATTCATTTTCCCAAATGAAGCTTCCTTCTTCGCGATTTTCCGCTATCGTACTAGTTCCTAGCTTTTTATAGTAGCTATCTGTTTTCATATCAAATATAAAAAGCCCTTTAGGATCCAGATAATTATTTGCCAGTTTGCAAACCTGAAGCAGTTCATCTGTATCAGCCAGATAATTCATGCTGTCGCAAAGGCTGATTACCGCTCCTACTGTTCCGTACAGCTCAAAAGAACGCATGTCCTGACATAGATAAAGGATTCCATCGGAATCCTCCTGACTCATAGCCTCCATCAACATATCATAGGAGACATCGATACCAATCATATCGTAGCCCATTTCCTTAAGGCGTCTAGTCATCTGTCCTGTACCACAGCCCAAATCGCATACGATTTCCATTGGCATATTATATTTTTCAAATAGTACTTTTATGTTTTGCGCCCAATCATCATATGGAATATTGTCCATATATCTATCGTAGACTGTGGCAAAGCCTGTATAAGCTTCCATCCTGCTATACCCTCTTAGATAAAAAGCTTGTTATCTTTCTGATAACATCAAAATCATTTTGAATTTCTTCAACCTTAAGTCGATTCTCCTCAGAGAATCCCACAAGTATATCATGGTTGGCCTCAGCCAAATAGTCCATAATACCGTCAATATCACTTTTGATATTCTTTGGGCACTTGATATAGTGTCTCTTTCCTGCAGTTATGTGCAATGTATAAGTAATAGAGAAATGATGCCATAAAAACTTATGCATTGTTGAATACTTGTAAATCCAAATTATAGCATCAATTGGAACAATGGCAACACCATAGCTACTTGTTTCAATAAAATAATGCTCTGTAATAAACATATCCTCTGTTGCAAGCTGTGGTAATGTAGCAAGCTCCTCCTCGGCTTCCTCAAGGATTTCTGCTGGCTTGCCATAAGCTCTTGTTTTCTGAACTGGCAACGACAACACAGGAAATGCAATATATAAACTGTATACTATGATTGATGCAACACTGTATAGACCAAAAATCATATAGAAAAACTGGAAGGCCTCTGCTGAAGGTCCTGTAGCATCTGGCTCTGAAATGGTGTATGTAGAAACTGTAGAAAGAATTCCTTCTTCGCTCCAATTCAAATCACTAGCCAAGTTTGCTAGAAGGTTTCTGGCTGCCTCAGAATCATAAAGGATTTCTCCTTTTATGGTAAGTTCTTCAATAGTTGGTGAGCCTTGCTCACAAGTATCAGGATCCAGAAGCACTATAACACACTCAGAATTAATCATAGTGTAGTAATAGTAGCCTCTGGTCCTATCCAACCATTTGCTGGTATAGCCTGTAAAATATAAATTCTTTAAATCAAATTTGGCGTAGTTTTCACCATCATTATACATTTCGTATAAGCTGATAGAATCCTCACTGTATGTCTTAGGGAAAAGCATATGTCCTATTGGGAAAATGAAAGTTAACGCAATAAGAATCACCAAAAAGACAATAGGAGCATATAGCTTACTTTTATAATATGTCTTTATTGACCTTGTTATTAAATGCTCCAAAGAATCCATAACTACTCCATTTTACCTTTATTTATGTGCTTCAAGCCACTGATAGATATCTTCGTAAACCTGGTCTCTATCAAGCTCATTTAATATTTCGTGTCTGTCACCCCTGTATAATTTTAAGGTAACATCCTTTATTCCTGCTGCCTTAAATGCATCTGCTGCAGCTTTTGTACCCTTACCCATGTTTCCAACTGGGTCCTCATCACCAGATACAACTAAAAGAGGTAATGTCTTGCGCATCTTTTCCACACAAGCCTTTGTTCCAACATATTTTGTAGCTTCCACTAAACCTTTATAAGCATTCAAAGAGAATGTGAAGGTACAATATTTATCGTGATAGTACTTTTCAACACTCTGTATGTTTTTTGAAAGCCATGAGTTTGCATAATCATTTCCATAGCAATCATACTGCTTGTATGGAGCTGAATATGTCATATCTCTTACAAATGTGCTTCGGTAATTTTTTCCTTTCAAAAGTGAAAGAACTGCTATAACAGCAAGGCCACCATTGCATGTGGCTGCTGATTCCTGGCCTGTACCCATAATAATAGCACCTGTCAGTTCTTCCAAATAAGCTGTCTTATCTGATAAGAACTTTCGAAGCATATATGAACCCATAGAATGTCCTAAAATAAAATAAGGAAGATTAGGATATTCCTTTCTAGTCTTTGCATAATGAGTGTAGATATCTTCAACCATATCGTCAGCTGGATGCTTGCCTGTCATGATACCAAGCTCCTCATCCTTTGAGACTGACTGACCATGACCAATATGATCATGACCTACAACGATATATCCCTTAGATGCGAGAAATGTAGCAAACTCATCGTATCTTTCAATATATTCAACCATGCCGTGAACAAGCTGCAAAACAGCAACTGGCTCTCTATCTGGAAGCCACTTTCTACAATGAATTACAGAATGTCCATCCTTTGAAACAAATGTATAAGTCTCCTGGTTTCCCATAATTATATCCCCCTTATATTAGCATTTATATTGATTCTAAATGATTTAACAGCGAGATTCAATAAATGAGCACAATCTACTTAAACTGTTCAATCATTATTTGTACACTGCGTTGGCCCCTAAATTCGTTTATAGATGGCTCGTAAACAATATCCATTTTAACGCCTGTGTTGCGTCCTGAAAAGAGTCCTTGCCAACTAGACTCTCCATATTTTTGGGTAACAGCAGTTTCAAATTCTGGCACATTTCTAAACATTAGACCTGTGATAGCTTGCCCTTTTTCTGTAAGCATCGATAATCGTAAATACTGACCTTCTTTACCGATATAGGCTGCCCTGGTAATAGGTATGTTTTTCAAAGCAAATAATGGCTTTGTATTTCCTGTACCAAATGGCGCAAGTAAATCGATTGAATCCACAAGCTCCTCTGTAATGTAACCTAATGGCATATCACAATCAATATTAATAATTTCCTGCATATCATCATCTGTCAATTTGCAATTTGCATTGAGTCTAGTGCGGAGCTCATCTATTTTTTCAGTTGGAAGGCTGACACCTGCCGCCATTGGATGTCCACCGAATTTAGTAAATACATCCTTAACTGCTGTAAGCTCCTCAAACATATTGTAAGCCGGAATTGAACGGCCACTTCCTTTTGCTCCATCCTCAGCATCTGTAATCACAATAACTGGTTTGTTGTAGCTTTCTCTAATACGACCAGCCACAATGCCTGCCAGGCTTTCATGAAGCTCTGGAATATAGATAACCAAAACTCTGTCGTTGATTATATCCGTATTTTCAATAAGTTCTCTGGCTTTATCAATTCCTGTCTGAGTCATTACCTTTCGCTCTGCATTAAGTTCTACCAACTCATTTGCCATTGCAAGAGCCTTTGCTTGATTTTCCTCCATCAAAAGCTCTATTGCTTTAGATGCAGTATCCAGGCGACCGCTAGCATTGAGACATGGCCCTATTACAAACCCCAGATGATAACAGCTTAATGGCTTTCCAGAAAGCTCTGTTCTTGCAATGAGTGCACCTAAACCAATATTATCAGTTCCTTCTATGGCCTTAATTCCGTGATATACAGTAGCGCGGTTTTCCCCCTTCAATTCCATAACATCACAAACAGTTGCAATAGCAGCAAACTGCAGAAACTTATCAGATTCTTCTTTTTCTATTCCAATGAACTCGAAAAGGACTTCCACAAGCTTCCATGCAACCTGCGCTCCGCAGATACCCTTAAATGGATACTGGCAATCTTCTCGCTTAGGATCAACCACTGCGTCTGCATTAGGAAGAATCTGCTTTCTAGTAACTCCATCCTCTTCCAACTCGAAAGGTACCTCGTGATGGTCCGTTACAACAACTGTCATCCCAAGCTCTTTCGCCAAGTTAACTGCTGGAGCTGCTGCAATACCATTATCACAAGTGATGATAAATCTAACACCTGCATCAAACGCACTCTGAACCATATCTGGATTTATACCATATCCATCAATCATTCGATCAGGTACAGCATAGTCCACATCTCCCCCTGCCTCTTTGATGGCTGTGGTAAGAATATAAGTAGACATAATTCCATCTACATCATAATCACCTACGACACGAATCTTTACTCCTTCATCAATAGCTTCAAGAAGTAGTTCACAGGCATTATCCATATCCGCAAACAGATGAGGGTCTGGAAAATTATTCAAAGTTGGATGAAGATACTCTTTCATCTCCTCATATGTTTTAAGACCACGATTTACCATAAGACGCACAATAACAGGGTCCACATTTAGCTTCTGACTTAATCCTGCATAATCTGCAGCTTTTCTTTGTAGAATCCATCTACTCATAACAATTTCTCTCCGTTAAAAAAATTCCGCGACTTCCGTCGCGGAATTTAGTCGTTCTATAAATATTATGCAAGAGCGGCAGTAATAATAGCCATTGAGTATACTTCCTGTGCGTTGCAACCACGAGATAAGTCGTTGATTGGTGCATTAAGTCCAAGAAGGATTGGGCCGTAAGCATCAAAACCACCAAGACGCTGTGCGATCTTGTATCCGATGTTACCTGCGTTGATATCTGGGAAGATAAATGTGTTTGCGTGACCAGCTACTGTTGAGTTAGGGCACTTTGTCTTTGCAACACGTGGTGAAACTGCTGCATCAAACTGAAGCTCGCCATCGATGTCAAGCTCTGGATACTTCTCCTTTGCCTTTGCTGTAGCTTCGCGCATCTTGTCAACATCCTCGCCCTTTCCTGAGCCAAGTGTTGAGTATGAAAGCATAGCAATCTTTGGATCGATACCGAAGATTTTTGCACATGCTGCTGTCTCGCCAGCGATTTCTGCAAGCTCATCAGCGTTTGGCTTGATGTTGATTGCGCAATCACCCATTGCAAGAACTTCTCTATCACCTGTAGCAGAGTTACGAACCATGATGAAGCATGATGATACGATGCTGTTACCTGGCTTTGTCTTAATAACCTGAAGTGCTGGACGTACTGTATCAGCTGTTGAGTATGTAGCGCCACCAAGAAGTGCATCTGCAACGCCCATCTTTACAAGCATAGTACCGAAGTAGTTTGCCTGCTTACATGTAGCAGCTGCCTGCTCCATTGTAACGCCCTTGCTCTTTCTAAGCTCACAGAAAAGCTCGCACATCTCATCAAATCTATCGTATTTTTCTGGATCAATAATAACAGCTCCGCGAATGTTGAAACCTGCGTCTTCAGCTGCTGCCTTTACTTCTTCCTCGTTACCAATAAGAATTGGCTGAAGGAAATCTGAACCAAGAAGACGGCTAGATGCCTCAATGATTCTGTGATCTGTACCTTCTGTGAAAACGATTTTCTTAGGATCCTTTTTAAGGATGTCAATTAATGCTCCAAATCCTGCCATTTTTAATTCCTCTTCTTTCTTTAACTATTTATTTAAAATTTAATTAGTTACTACAAACCATAGCTAGTGTACACCTTTTTTGTGAAAAATGGATGGCTTTTTTTATTGTTCTCGATTTTGTACTTTATAGTATTTTTTCTGATATAAATCCATTCTCATCAACGGCTACATTGCTAGAAATACTTTCAACATATGAATAGCCTGATTCGTCTATTGAAGTCACTGCATTTGAGGCGCTAATTGGTACTATTCTGTAGCTAATAGCATCATTCTCATCAATTGTAAATTGAACTGCACCACCTCCACCTGACTTGATTGTCTGGTTAAAAATGAAGTTACCCAAGCTATAGAAAATAGGCTTACCATTGTAGTACTCAACTGGCTGCAAGCAGTGACTGTGCATGCCGATTACAGCATCTGCGCCAGCATCAATCATTTTGTAGCCATCATTAGTCTGGTAATCCTCAAGCTCAGTTGTGTGCTCCACACCCCAGTGTACCATTACGAATAGATAATCCACCTGACTGTCCGCTTCTGAAATAGCATTCAACAAATCTGTCTCATCATAGAAACAGAATTCTCCGGGCTGAGAGTTTAGAACATTCCAGCTTCCTACTGGTATTACATGACTGGCCGCTAAGAAGCCGTAAGTTCTACCTTTCGCATCTGTTTTAACAATAAGTTTACTAGCCTCTTCAAGACTGTTTCCAGCACCTGTATATTCAATACCTGCATCCGAAAGTGTTGTAAAAGTGTCCGTCAGTGCGTCTTGCCCATAATCAAGCACATGGTTATTTGCAAGCCCCGCTATATCTACGCCTAAATCATTAAGAATTGTTACGTATGTAGGATTTACTCTGAATGTGTACTGCTTATCTGGCGCCTGCTGCCCTCGCTCAGAATAGCAAAACTCATTGTTAATCATGGTATATGTGGCATCGTTTAATAACGACTGTATTTCTGATGATGCCACACCATCAATTCCCTGACTGTCATAATTGGACTGAACATATTCGCTGAGCTCTACATCACCAGTAAATACTATTGATGTGGTCAAATCCTCTGGTGTAGGCTCGGCCTCTGATGGCTCGGCAGTATCTTCAGTTTCTACAGCAACCGACTCCTCCTCAGTGGTATCTGTCTCTCCTATCAGCCACTGAAGCTCAGCTTCCATTCCCTGGTCTTTGGCAAAGGCTTTTGCCTGCTCATTAAATGGACCATTTTCGCCGAATGCATACCACATGCCAGCACCAATTATTACAAGCACCAGTACTGTTTTGATTAATCCTGCAAAAAATTTTTTCATAAGTTTATTCTCTCTATTTATCTGAATTTATTCTTTTCAGCGTCGTAGTGATAATCAATCATTGCAAGCTTTGCAATTATTTCATCACCATCAATTTCATTATCCTCCACCAATGCATCAAAGCTTGAATAATAATCTCTTAATGCAGTATTTACTACAGAAAGAAGCATTACTGGATCTTTTGGAAAATTCATTTCACGTCTCCTCTAAACTGTTATTCTGTAGTATTCTACCACATTAAATAGGGACCAGCAAAAAGCCGGTCCCACATGTGATAAATCTTTTCAATTATAATTCAGTAAGAGGAGCTATTTGCTCAAGAACATTATTCATATCCTCAAACATGAATCCCTTCTTAGTAATCTTAACCTTGATATCTTCAATGTCGTCTGCAACTGTGTCGAAGTATCTCTGAGAGTCGTCAATATTGTCGGAGATTTCATTGATTGATGATTCACAATTCTTAAATACATCTGCCATCTGAGCACTCTGGCCTGTTACCTCATCCGCAACATCCTTAATCTTTCCAACAACTTCCTGCGTTTCAACTACTCGTTCATGAGAAGCACTGATTGCATCCTTTGTATGATCAACTGATTCAACCAAGCGGTTATTATTCTCATCGAGTTCTTTCATGCTATCAAAGATTGATGTTACAACGCTTTGGATTTCTGTAGAAAGATTTGTAACTTCGTCAGCAACTACAGCGAATCCTCGTCCTGCCTCACCAGCACGAGCTGCTTCGATTGAAGCATTAAGTGCCAAAAGGTTTGTCTGCTTAGCGAAGCCACCAATCTGCTCAACCTTTTCACGAATGTCATCAAAGCTCTTTTGGAATGCTTCAAAGACTTCCTCAACCTCAGCAATTGTATCTGAAACTGCGCTAGAGCTTCTATCTACATTTTCCATACCTTCATGAGAATCATCTGCTGTAATTTCAAGCTTCTTTACAATTTCGTCGAAGGCTTGTGTTATCTCCTCAATTGTTCTGAACTGATCCTGGAATCTGGCAACTGAGTCTGAAATGTTACCATATTTTTCTTCAACAACTGAGAAAGAATCACTGATTGTCTCAATACCCTGGATAGTATTTGCCTCTTCTCTCTGAAGCATATTCTTTTGCTCAATTGAGAATCTGCCAACCTCTTTCAAGGCATGCATTTTATCTTTTAAATTTACAGCTTTCTCATTTGCTGTAGTAGTTGTTGCAACCTCTTGCTCAACTACTTTCTTCTTACCAAAAAGTCCCATATCGTCCTCCTATCTGCTCTACTCAAATACTGCACATACCATTGTCTGATTTACATGTTGTTTCTTGTACTGCTCACCACCGCCGATGATTCCAACATGTGGGCCTACTCCCTTCATGGCTGTCAAATATTCGGTTAGATAATTTCTCTGAGTGTAGAGTAGATGACGATAGATACAATTTACAGAGAATACAAATGAGATTTTCTTATTCTCTTCTTTGATTTGTCGTCTTGTTTCTGCACCAATCTCGTCGTAATCCATCAGTTCCATTATCTGAATGGTATCATTTTCATTGATTTTTTTGTAATTGATCAATGAACCATTCTCACCAATCGCATAAGGGCTACTGATGAAGATTTCATCACCAATCACACGACCAAGCGGACTAACCAAAACATTGTCTACTAACTCGCTTCTACTAACGCCAGCATCCTCACAATATACATCAGCTGCAGGTCTACCATCCAAAGAAATAAGTTCCTTCTTCGCCAGGTTAACCTTTGTTGCAATATGTGTATTTGCCCCTTCCATTGGTTTGAAAATTAGCTCAGAATATGTTCTAATCTTTCCTGTTTTATTTTTAATTAAAGCATAACAGCAAGCATCTGGATAAAGAACACCATTTAGCATCGCATATCCTGTTGCATCTGCTGGGTATCCAAAAATTGTACCACCAACAATAGGAATGTTAGCTTTCTCTAAAGCCACATTCATAGATGAAACTAAACGTTCCTCATCATTGGTACAGAACTCAATGCAAACTGTATTGCTGTCTCCTGCCCCAATCTTAGAAACCTTTTGTTCCATTGATGCAATATCCTGAAGAGGTGCCTTCGATAGATTTCGCAAGATTCCTACTTCAACCTCTGCATCCGCACCAAATGAAATCAAAATCATTCGTTTATCCGAAGATTCCGACTCATAATAAGACGTTGTACTTGTGCCGATTAAATCAACACCAGGGAACTTATTAGCAATTTGTTCCGAAGCGTCTTTCAAGTGTTCATATGCGCATAATAAAATTAATAATTTAGGATTATTAGCCTTTCCAATAACTTCGGCTACTGCTGAATTGACATCAGCCTTCATTGATGTACCAATTGATATTTGCATAATTACCCCTTTCTGACAATATATTCCCCAGTAACCTAACTGTATCACAAATATTTTCTTAATACGAGTATGTTCACACAATTTCCATGAAATGTTGTTTTTTTTTCAATATACTAATATTGTTACGTTATGTACCATAGTGACAATATTGACATATCGTTTTAGGAGGCAATATGAAGCAACGAACTATTGTATTTGACAAAGCTGATGAAATGGATGATGTTGCCCTACAGCTGCTTAACTTTATTGAAGATACTCCACATAAAAAAATACTTTTTCAAGCTGTAGAGCCTAGTGGCGATATTGATTATATTCGTACCGGCTTGGAATACGCACACGGAGCATTACCTGATATCACAATTATAGGTATGACTTCTCATTGTGCAATGACCCATGATACTCATGCCGCGAAATTCCCTGTTGTATCCGTTCTTTTATTTGAAGAAAATGACTTTACAGCCTTCTCTTATGACTGTAAGACACTTACGCCTAGTGAAGTAGGTTTTAAATTATGTAAAGAGCTAGAAAACATCAAGGATGTAAAAGGCATTCTTATTATGGGTTCCGATATTACGTTGACTCCTCAGGATTTTATAGATGTAGTTTCTTCTAAGTATCCAGATATTCCATTGTTTGGAGCCTTGGCTGGAACTTCAACTTTAAAATCAGACGAATCTCTGGTTTTCCATAACAATAACGTATATGAAAGAGGTATGGTAATTGTGGTGTTCCACGGTCCTACTTTGGAAATAACCACCCACTATAATCTCGGTTGGAAACCTTTGGGAAACACCTTTACAGTTACAGAAAGCTCTAACGATGGAAAGGTCTACAAAATCAATGATAAACCTGCTGTCACTGTATATAATAAGTATTTAGGTGTTCCTATTAATGAATACTTTTTCGAGAATACAGCAGCATTTCCTTTTATTTTCAAGCATAACAATAAGCTGGTTGCCCGTGTTGCATTAAAGCACACAGTAACCTCTCTTCAGTTTGGAATTGAAATACCAGAGGGAACAAAGTTCAGCTTAGCCTATGCAAAAGCGAATTATCTTTTGGATGAATCCTTGACCTGTGCTAACAAGATGAAGGAATTCAATCCTGATGCAATACTTATTTATGCATGCATGAGCCGTAGAACTCTTATGGGGGATGAACTAGCTGAAAGGGAATTTTCATATTTTAAGCAGGTTAATCCTAATGTAACCTGGTCATGTGGATATGGAGAACTTCTTTACGACGAGCATGGCGATGGCCTATTAAATGGTTCTCTTGTTGCAGTTGGTATAAAGGAAGGTAACAAACCAGTCACCGATTCTTCCCCTATCACCGATTCACGTTTACAAGCTGAGCCAGAGGTAATCGATTTAACTGATCGATTGATATCATTCCTTGAATCAACCACCGAGGATTTAAATGATAATATAAACCTTCTTGCAAACATGGCTAGTCATGATCAGCTTACAAAAATCTATAATCGAGCAGCTCTCGACTATTATTATGACGAGCTAATTCACAACATTTCAGCCTTTGACACTATCGCTATGATTATGTTTGATATTGATCACTTCAAGCGTGTGAATGATACATATGGTCATGACGTAGGAGATCAAGTAATTGTAGGAGTTGTAAACGCAATAAAGGAAAGACTTCCAGACAATGCAATTTTTGCACGTTGGGGTGGAGAAGAATTTATGTGTCTGCTTCCAAATTGCGATAAAGAAACTGCAATCAATGTGGCAGAACGCATACGCTTAAGAGTATCTGTAACCGATTTTAGTCCTGTTGATCAGGTAACTATAAGTATCGGTGCTTGTCTAATCAACAAGGATATTGACAAGATTGAAGCCTTTTCCAAAGTCGACAAGGCCTTGTATGAGGCCAAAGAAACAGGCCGTAACAAGGTTGTCTTCTCTGAACAATAGGATTATCAATTACCAGTTTTTCTCAAATCCATCTGAGATAAACTGGTAATTGTCTTTTGTGCCATCTTCACTTATAAACAATTCTGCTATGGCACAGTTATTGAAATCCACATCCCAATACTGGCTACGTGGAGTCTTTTTGATAGTCTCAAAAATTGCATGGCTGAGCGCTCCATGGCTAACCAGCATGACAATATCCTCTTCCTTAAACTGGCCAGTCTTTATAGCACTTCTAAGCTTTTCTACTACACTATTAGCTCTCGCTACGACCTCATCATAACTTTCTCCCCCTTTTGGAGGATTATAGGTTTCTGGTCTATCAAAACATTCAGTAAGAAATTCCGGATTCTCCTGTTCCATATTTTTTTGTTCATATATTCCAAAGGACATTTCCATTAAATCAGGCTCGATTACAACAGCATTTGGCTTATTATCCTTAGTTATTTCATTTTCCTGATAATCGCTAATATCAATCCCTGCAATTATACAACCTGTTTCAATTGCCCTTCCAAGCGGACTTGTTATTAGCTTTGTAGGAATAAGACCAAGGCTCTTCACCAGCTCATGTGTCTCTCTAGCCTGCTGTCTGCCTCTTGCATTAAGTGGTATTTCAGAGCTTCCTTGTAATCTTTTCTGCGCATTCAAATCTGTCTGTCCATGTCGTACTAATAGTATTCTCAAAATATTGTCCTCTTTTATCTGCTATTTTGTTCTCATGACATAATAGTCCATGTTAAAGATTGATGCAATGACTAGCAACTCATCCATATACGTGATACCATGGTAAAGATTTATTTTAGAGGTATTTTTATGATTTACAGAAAACAAAAAGATTTTGATAAATTCAAATGTATTGCCGATAAGTGTCCCAAAAGCTGCTGTATCGGCTGGCAAATAATGATTGATGACGATAGTCTTGATAAATACGCTACCACATCTGGAGACTTTGGATATAGATTAAAATCATCTATTAATTACGAAGAAGGCTCCTTCCTTCAAAATTACACTCGTTGTAGCATGCTTAATAAAACAGGTCTTTGCGATTTGCAATCCACTTTAGGAGAAAGCTATCTTTGCAACACTTGCAGCAAGTACCCCCGTCATGTAGAAGAATTTCAGGATATCCGTGAATATTCACTATCTCTTTCATGTCCTGAGGCAGTTAGAATGCTTTTGGAGCCAGATTATTCATTTTCATTGGAAGAGACCGAGGATGATATCTTCGACGCCCCTGAAGAATTCGAAGACTTCGATTTACTACTTTTTGATAAGTTAGAATACGCTAGAGATAAAATGATGGAGCTTGCAAAAAACGAGTCTATTCCTTTTTTAGAACGTTTGGAACGTATCAGATGTGCCGCCCTCGCCTTGCAGAATCTCTACGATGAAGGAGAAATTTTTGAGATGGATAACATCTCCTATGAAAATAAGTCCACCATTTCATTAGAATATGCCATGAGTGGGCTCGGCACCCTCCTTGAATTAGAAGTGTTAGAAGAATCATGGCATGAAACTATTAGAGAAACGATATCTTATTGGAATAACAATCCACCAAAACAATTCTCAGAGGATTCAACCTTTGTTTTTGAAAAAATACTAATTTCTCTTCTATTTAATTACTTCTGCGGCGCTATATATGATGGACAGATTTATGCCAGAGCTATGATTGCCATAATGAGCACTCAGTGGATCATGATGATTCAAGCTGCACATCCTAATATGGACTTAGCTCAAAACATATATCTATATTCTAGAGAAGTTGAGCACTCCGACATCAACGTAAATACGTTAATATCATACTTTGAACAGGAATTGGATTAAAAAGGAACTCTCATTGGAGAGTTTCTTTTTACATTTTTTCCAACTTCATACAAGCTAAAGCCCCTTTTTGTTCCATCGTCTTTAGCTCTGCATAGTAAAATTTGTCGTTATGTGCCTCTATAGCATCCATAAGAAGATGCACTCCATATCCCCTATCTAATGCATCCATCACTGTTCTAGACACACAGCACCTTCCATCAACTCCAACAACATTTATAGTTTCAACCTTCATTTTATTAAGAAACAGTTCAAATTCATCGTTAGAAAAAGCACTTGGTAATCTTTTCTTAAATATACAATCAGACTCAATCAATAGGTCTTCCGCTAAATCAAAATTTTCATCCTTGCCACTTCTTCCTGTATTTCTAACATACACAACAGGAATATCAGCTTTTACTGCTTCACTTATTCTATTATTTACTCTCTTTACCAAATCTGGCTTATAGTTTTTTAGATATCGTTGTTGCACATCAATAACAAGTAATATTTTCATAAACCACCTACATTTACTATTTCTCCCTGTTTATCCACTATCAAAATTATATCATAGTACATTAATAAATAGCGGTATAATTCGGGCCTGCAGTTAGTCCTAACTAATTTTTGTTCTGTTTTTTCATAAAAATTTCATTAATGTTCGGGATTGAAAAACACTTCTTTAGGGTGTATCATCTGATTACAAAAAGCAAACATATTTTCGGAAATTATGTTCGATAAATGGAGATTTATTATGTGTACTAGATATGCTTTAGAAAAAAGTCTTACAGGATTAAAAGATATAATTGAAATAGCAGAACGATCTTCTCTAACCACTAAGTTTATAGATACCCATGCAAAACCACTTGTCACTGACGGCGAAGTACGTCCAACTGACATTGTTCCAGTCATAGCTCCTAATTCAAAAGGAGCACGAAGTGTCTTTCCAATGCAATGGGGATTTATCGGAAGGGATAATAAACGATCAATCTTCAATGCTCGTTACGAAACAGCCAGCATTAAACCAACTTTCAAAGAAGCATGGCGATCTCACAGGTGTATTATTCCCGCTTCATACTATTTTGAATGGGAACATTTTAGAAGCCCAGATGGTCGAGTCAAAACTGGTGATAAATACGCTATACAACCAAGTGGTTCTACTATCACCTGGCTTTGCGGTTTATATAAAATTGAAAATGGATATCCAGTATTCGTTATTCTTACAAAAGAACCAACAGAAAATCTTAAGCAAATACATGACAGAATGCCACTTATGCTACCTGCAGACAAAGTGGATGAATGGATAAATCCGTCATCTAACCCGGAAGAATTAATTCCTTTTGCATTATCAGATGTTGTTGCTGAGAAAATACTATTAAGTCGTTATTAGATTCAGCCTACATCTTTAGTGGGAATAAATAGGGACACTCCAAAGAGTTACTATATACACAGTTAATACAGTAAATAGCAACTTATACGGAGGTGTTTTTATGAAAGGATACATTATTGACGCAGGATATATGGGATATGTTGATGGCGAATACGAGTTATTTGCTACAGAGGACGATTATTTAGAATACATGGCTGCATAATCTCATATAAAAATCTATACATGGAGAGAAAGCCTATGGAACTTGCAAATCAAATCATTGCAGTAGATTTCGATAATACACTATGTTTCAGTGATTGGCCTAATCTAGGCAAACCAAATCTGCCGCTAATACAATACCTTAAAAAGCAAAAAGCATCAGGAAGCAAAATTATACTATGGACCTGTCGTGCTGGCAAACCACTTGATGATGCCGCAGCTTGGTGTCGAGAGCAGGGTTTAGTTTTCGATGCAATCAATGATAATCTTCCAGAAATTGTTGAGCTATACGGAAATAACAGTAGAAAAATTACTTGTGACATCTACATTGATGACAGAAATATGAAAATTGAAGAATTGCTTGCAGCTAATAGCTAAAAGAAAAAAGACTTTGGATATTATCCAAAGTCTTTTGTTTAGCGTGCGTGAGAAGATTCGAACTCCCGACACCTTGGTCCGTAGCCAAGTGCTCTATCCAGCTGAGCTACACACACATAATAAAAGTAGCGAGAGGGGGATTCGAACCCTCGACACCGCGGGTATGAACCGCGTGCTCTAGCCAACTGAGCTATCTCGCCATATTAAAATGCGCGATCAGGGGTTCGAACCCTGGACACCCTGATTAAGAGTCAGGTGCTCTGCCAGCTGAGCTAATCGCGCATGATATAAGTATTAAGAGCGGGTGATGGGAATCGAACCCACGTATTCAGCTTGGAAGGCTGATGTTCTACCATTGAACCACACCCGCAAATATTTAATTAGTCGGGGTGACAGGATTCGAACCTGCGACCCCCTGGTCCCAAACCAGGTGCTCTAGCCAAACTGAGCCACACCCCGATGTTTTAGGATAAGCTCCCCAAGTAGGACTCGAACCTACGACAACTCGGTTAACAGCCGAGTGCTCTACCAACTGAGCTATTGAGGATTATTAATATTCTTTCAAATCTTCGGCGAAACAGGGAACTCGCCGAGTGCTCTACCAACTGAGCTATTGAGGAATACAAACAATAGCAAAAACTATTGAATGGAGACGGAGAGATTCGAACTCTTGACCCCCTGCTTGCAAGGCAGGTGCTCTCCCAACTGAGCTACGCCCCCAAATAGTGGTTTCTCAACGAAAAAAGCAAGCTCTTGCTTGCCACTTCTCTTATAGCAACCTCAAAACTTCACACAGTATTCCGAATCTACATATCTTCTTTTTAGAATAAACCTTCGATCTATTAGTATTCATCAGCTGAATGCGTTACCGCACTTACACCTTGAACCTATCTACCTTATCGTCTATAAGGGATCTTATTTCCTTGAAGGAATGGGATATCTCATCTTGAGGGGGGCTTCACGCTTAGATGCCTTCAGCGTTTATCCCGTCCAGACTTGGCTACTCAGCTATGCCGTTGGTCGACAGCTGATACACCAGTGGTCCGTCCACCCCGGTCCTCTCGTACTAGGGGCAGCTCCTCTCAAATATCCTACGCCCGCGCCGGATAGGGACCGAACTGTCTCACGACGTTCTGAACCCAGCTCGCGTACCGCTTTAATGGGCGAACAGCCCAACCCTTGGGACCTGCTACAGCCCCAGGATGCGATGAGCCGACATCGAGGTGCCAAACCACTCCGTCGATGTGAACTCTTGGGAGTGATAAGCCTGTTATCCCCAGGGTAGCTTTTATCCGTTGAGCGATGGCAATCCCACTTTATACCACCGGATCACTAAGTCCTACTTTCGTACCTGCTCCACCCGTCGGTGTCGCAGTCAAGCTCCCTTCTGCCTTTGCACTCTTCAAATGGTTTCCGACCATTCTGAGGGAACCTTTGAGCGCCTCCGATACCCTTTCGGAGGCGACCGCCCCAGTCAAACTCCCCGCCTGGCATTGTCCCACCACCGGTTCACGGCGGCTGGTTAGAAATCCAATACTACAAGGGTGGTATCCCAACAGTGACTCACTAGAAACTGGCGTCCCTAGATCATAGTCTCCCACCTATCCTGTACATGCAGTACCGAATCCCAGTACCAAACTGGAGTAAAGCTCCATGGGGTCTTTCCGTCCTGGCGCGGGTAACCAGCATCTTCACTGGTACTTCAATTTCACCGGATGCATTGTCGAGACAGTGCTCAAATCATTACGCCTTTCGTGCGGGTCGGAACTTACCCGACAAGGAATTTCGCTACCTTAGGACCGTTATAGTTACGGCCGCCGTTTACTGGGGCTTAAATTCAAAGCTTCGCTTGCGCTAACCTCTCCTCTTAACCTTCCAGCACCGGGCAGGCGTCAGCCCATATACATCACCTTACGGTTTCGCATAGACCTGTGTTTTTGCTAAACAGTTGCTTGAGCCTATTCTCTGCGGCCTGATTAC
>NZ_JNLH01000002.1 GCF_000703005.1 Pseudobutyrivibrio ruminis HUN009
ATACAGAGATATATAAATTGGAATTGTGGTTTGGTGATTTTGTTGAAAGTTACGATGATCTAAAATTATTAAGACAAAAATCATTAAAATCACATTTAAACTTTAAATACAAAGATAATTTTGAGTCAAAAAAGAATTTAGACTTGTTAGATAATGTGATGGAAAGAGTTCAAAAAACTGAATTATGGGATAAGAGAATACCCAAAATGCTGAACGGTTATTTCGAAGATATGTTTAATATTATCGATAATTGTTATAACACTCTAAAATCTGGAGGTTTTTGTGCAATCGTGGTTGGTAATTCAGCATATGGTGGGGAGATTATTCCCACAGACTTGATATTGGCAGAATACGCCAAATCGATTGGTTTCAAAGTAGATAAAATTGAGGTTGATAGATATATCATTACTAGCTCTCAACAATACGAGAAAACAAAGAAAAACGGAAAATACTTAAGGGAGAGTGTTGTATGTCTAATAAAAAAATAACTGTAAAAGAATTACCTATAGATGTGATTGACGATTCGATATATGTGATTGATCAGCAAAATCCAAACTCATATACCCATAATTTTTTTAAATATCCTTGCAAATTTATACCTGAAATTCCTCGGTGGGCTATAAAGAGTTACATCACAAATCCAGATACTTCTAAAATATTGGATCCTTTTGCAGGAAGTGGAACAACTTTACTAGAGTCATCATTAGCTGGAGTTCCAGCTATGGGAACAGAAATAGATGAGGTTGCCAAACTTATTATTAAAGTAAAAACTAGTAAGCTGTCGAATGAGCAAATTGCAATCGCACGAAGTGAAACAACTAGAATAATAGACGTATTGGAAAATCACGCATATAAACAGGATGAAGTGGTGAAACCGAAGATAAATAATCTCGAACATTGGTTTAGAGAAGATATTTTAAATGATCTTGGATATGTTTGTTTTTCAATTAATAAACTTAATGATGAGAATGTTAGGGATTTTCTTTTGATATGTATGGCAAGTATAGTAAAAAAAGTTTCGAATGCAGATGATATTTCACCTAAACCATATGTTTCGAATAAAATTATAAAAAATCCACCCGAAGTTAATAAGATGTTCTCTGATACTGTAGACAAATATCTTGAATGCATGGAAGAATTAGGAAGAGAAATACTTGCACCGGTAGAGGTGAGCGGTTCTGCTACAAATATTCTTGCTGATGATAATACATTTGATTTAGCGATTACCTCTCCACCTTACATCAACGCATTTGATTATGTTAGAACATTAAGACTGGAAAACCTTTGGTTGAATACAGCGTCTGAAGATGAGTTGAGAGAGAAGAAAAAAAAATATTTTGGAACAGAGAGTTTTCGAGTAAAAGAGGAAATTAAAAATCTTGACATTCTAAGTGATTCGAAATTGCTTGCGGAATACTATGAGAAAATTTTTCCACTTGATGAAAGACGTGCATTAGTGGTAAAAAAGTTTTTTGAAGACATGAAAACAAACTTGGTTGAAGTTTATCGAACATTAAAACCAGGTGCACGATATGTAATTGTAATAGGAAATAGTACAATTAGAAAAGTAAATATTGAAAGCTGGAAGGTGTTAAAAGATATAGCAATTGGAGTTGGTTATGAATATTGTACGCACATTAGTTACGAGATACAGAACCATTACATTCGAATTCCTAGGGGAAATCAAGGTGGGAAAATAGCAATAGATCATATATTGGTTTTAAAAAAATAAGGAGGAGTGACATGTATCTACGTGGATGGAAGTATGAAGGAAGAAAAATAGCAGACAAACTTCACGAGCAAATATTAGGGATTGTTGAAATTTTAAATGATCCACAAAAGGTAGGCGACAAAACTTGGCCAGCCTTGCAGAAATACATATCTGATGAGTTAGGAATTGCAACTGGGCAGGTGCGTACCATTAAACGAATGATGGAGGAATTTGATATTGTAAAAAAGGGTTCTTTAAATGCAAATGAAGTTCCCACTGCAGAAAGTATTTATACTGAAAATGGAAAAACACTATTAGAATTAATTGCTACTGAAAAATTAATGAGAGAGAATCCTACCAAAGATAATGTCGAGCTCATGCAAGAAATAAGGTCTATTTATCAGTTGTACTATCAAAAAGTACTTTTGGCATATTCCTATAACGATGAAGGTCAGATTTTACACCCACTTAAAGCAACATTGAAAATGATAAATAGATATAGATACTTAAACTATTGGGAATGGTACTTATTAAATACCATTGTGCATAACGATGATAATGAACAAGAAGAGCAAGAATTTGATCGATTTTTAAACGATTACAGAACTGGGAATATCCGCTTTAAAGATTCTGATATTATTGAAAATCAACTATCACACTCATATGTTTTAGGAAATTTCGAATATGCGGGGTTGATTTGCATAGATGGAAAAAAAACAGATTTAAAAGCTACTATTAATGAAAAATCAAGAGATATAGTTAACGAAATCCTAAAAGGATAGAAAGGCTTTTCATGAGTAATAATGTTTCAGTAAAAATAGATTCAGAAATTGATTCCCGCCTAAAAAGAATTATGCAACAACGAAATATTCATAATGAGACTACAGATAAGGCAGATGACAATACCAAAATCGAAAAAGAAGAGCTTTTTATAAAAAGAAATCCTCGAAAAAATAAAATACATCCAATAAATCAAATAATATATGGAGCCCCTGGAACAGGGAAAACATATTCAACAGTCGAGTATGCAGTTGCAATTATAGAAAATCGTCAAATAAATAATAATCCACTGACTCCAGATGAGCGAAAAGAACTTATAGAAAAATATGAATTCTATATGAATCGTGGTCAAATTACTTTTACAACATTTCATCAAAGCTATGGTTATGAGGAATTTATTCAGGGAATTAGACCTATTCCTGCTGGCGATACGATAAATTTTGGTGTTGTAGACGGCGTTTTCAAAAAAATATCAGATGTTGCCATTGGCGATATGAATAATAATTACGTAATTATTATTGATGAAATAAATCGAGGCAATATATCAAAAATATTCGGAGAACTTATTACGCTTATTGAAGAGGATAAGAGATGGGGGGAACTTAACCAAATGTCGGTTACTCTTCCAATGGGGCAAAACTTTGCGGTTCCCAACAATCTATATATAATAGGAACAATGAACTCTGCTGATAAGTCAATCTCGCTAATTGATGCTGCTTTACGAAGAAGATTTGAATTTGTTGAGATGGCACCTAATCCAGCCTTTGTAAGTGATGAAAAACTAAGAAATGTATTAAAATCACTAAATGAATATCTTCGAAAAGAACAAAGGAGTACAGATTTACTCATAGGACACTCTTATTTCATAGGGAAGACGATAATTGAAATAGAGCCTATCATGAATAGGTGTGTTATACCATTATTGTACGAATATTTCTATGATGACGAGTCTAAAATAAAAAAAGCACTCGAGTGTATTAAAGGAACTGGATATGAGATTGATGATTCTTCAGCTGGAAGAATAAAGGTAAAAAAAGAGGAAGGTTGAGTAAATGGTAAATGGATTTGAATATACAAAAATAAAATCCAAAAAATTACCAAGTACATGGCAGAAAGAAGGTGTACTAGGTGAACTAGAGCACTTTCTTCAAGAAAACTGGGAACAGCGCTCAATCTTTTATTCGGATTATCAAATCACAAGTAGACAACAGTTTATTGATTTTGATAGAAAAGATGGCATTAAGTTACAAAACTATGTCGGGACGATAATTTTTAAAGGTGAGCAATTAAATATTTTCCCTAAAATATTTAAAGAAGATGAGGACGATTATGATACAGATGATCTTGAACTTAATGATTTAATAGGTAACTTAGTATATTGGCTCGAATATTGTGACCGATTGAATTTTCCTTTTGTGTCTATGAAGGGGCAATTGGACAATTCGGAAAATTTGATGGAGTTATTTATTACAATATATGTGAATTATGTTAGGACTGCAATAGATAAACAGAGGTATTTTCAATATGAAAATACAACTGAAACAGGTTCTTTTGTGAAAGGAAAAATTAACTTTATAGATTATGCGACAAAAAAATATCCTTCTGGGAATCGTGGAGCGTTAGAATATACATATTCAAATTTTGTATTTGATAATTTGATGAATAGGATAATTAAATGTACTTGTATTTTTTTGCTTAATATATCTAATCAAACAGCCAATAAAAACACAATACGTAATATACTAATAAAACTTGGTGAGGTTGAAACTGTAAATTGTTCGCCATATGACTGCGATAAAATACACCTTAGCGCTATGAATTCAAACTACAGAATAATTCTTAGTATGAGTAAAATGTTTTTATTGAATAAAGTCAATTCATATAATATTGGAAATACAGATGCTTTTTGTTTTCTTTTCCCAGCTGAAATACTATTTGAAGGTTTTATCGGAGGATTTATTCGAGACACATTTAGTGATATAGCAAAGGTAAAAACACAAGCAAGTGATCAGTATCTCGCAGATCTTTTGGTCGATGGAGAAGTAATCGGTAATGCGTTTTTGTTAAAAGAAGATATTTTGGTTGAAGTTGGGGAAAAAACATTCGTTTTAGATACCAAGTATAAAGAAATTGATCGTTTTCACAAAGTTAAAGATAATAAAAAGTTAAAGATTAGTGATAATGATATGAAACAAATGGCGATTTATGCAGCTAAAAGGAACGCAGAGAAACTTTTCCTCATATACCCCCTACACAAAAATGAAGACCTAGAAGAAGTAAAGGTAAGTTATAACATTCATTTGCAGGAACAAGGACTTCTGGAAACAATACCTCTTGAAATTATTAAAGTACCATTTGCATATAGTGAAAGCAAAGAAAAAACACGTTTATTACTAAAACAAATACTATTAAACGCTATGGAGGGACAAAAATGGGCAGAACAACCGGCGAACTAGATAATTGGATAGTACCAAAGAGATGCAACGTATATCAGACGTTGGCTTTCATAGCAGTATTAGACAAGTACCCAGCATGTTTAAATTTTTCAACATCAAACCAATCGACAGTTGCAACAAAAATGAGGGTAGACTTTGGTGCATCAAAATCTTCAACAATGCAGCCACAAGCGGCTAGAACAACAAAAGCTCTTGCTCAATACATGGGGTTTATAACAGAAAACAACAATAGACTTGAAATAACAGAAATTGGTTATGCTTTTCTAAATAATCATCGTGCTGATTTAATCAATAAAGGATATACCCTCAAGAAACCTAATCCTGTTGTTCCTTTGATAGAAAATGCTGATGAATGGAAATCACAGATGATAAAACTTCAGTTGACTAATCCAAGTCAACCAAAATGTGAAAATGTTTCGATTTATCCATTTAGATACATACTTAAACTATTAAATAAGTTGCAATATATTGATGTAGAAGAGATGGCTTTATTCGTTCTGACATCTAAAAGTGACAAGAATTTTTCTAAGACAGTAAATATGATTACTAATTTTCGCACAAAAAAATATGTATTAAGAAATAAACAAGTTGAAAAATTTAAGTCAACAAAGTTTGGCAATATAGCACTCGAGAAGGCTCCTTCAGCAGCCTATTTTATGGCTCTTTGTGAAGCTACTGGCTTAATTGAAAGAAAACGAACATGTATTCCCAATCCAGGAGCAACCAGTAAAAAAACAGCTATTTATATAAAATCGGGCAAGCAAACTGAAGTGAATGGTATTTTGACAACGTATGGCAGTTTAAAGCCATTAGTTTTTAATCACGATGAACGAAAGACATGGGATTATTATTTCTGCCAAGACGGAATTAATTATCCTATTGAGATTGAAATTAGAAATCAAACCTCCGCAAATCTAATTGTTAAAATTGAGAATACGACAAAATGTGATGCAAATAATCAAGAATTCTCTATTTCTAGCCATAAAAAAGGTGCAATTTATGCATTTCCGTCGGACAACTATATAGCACATATTTATGACATGACAGATGTTAACCCTGCTTCTAGTATCCCATTTACCAGTAGTACAGCCTCAATTAATATAACTTCAAAGATGCTTTCAAAGGGAGCAATACTTTCTAAAAAAGAAATTATTTCTGAAATTAAAGATTTGACAAATAATTCAGGATTAACAACAAAAATACAAAAGCAACTAGATATGTATACTCTACTAACAGGAAAAACTATCTCAGATATAAGAATGTATCGAGGAGCATACTTAGAGTACTATTATAGTCTTTTATTTGAACATTTAAAAAAGAAAAAGATAATAGATGATTATCAAGCAAGTTTAACATTAATCAAGCCATATAACCTACCACACCCTGCTGCGTCTAAACCAGATTTTGTTTTAACGCTCGGAAAAACTAAAGTTGTTCTAGAAGTGACGTTGATGAAACCGACAGCAACAAAAGTTTCCAAGAATATGAAAATGGAAATTGAAGGCGCGGTGAATCACATGCAAAAACAAAAAATTGAAGATTTGTCCAAAGGAATGGAATCAAAAGGAATTTTTGCACCAGGTGCTGTTAACAAAGTGGTAACAGATGAATTAAAAAAATGGGCAACTGCATATAAGGTTACAGAGTATAAAACAATAAATCTTAATGATTTGATTAATTTATTTGAAGAAGAAAATAGAGTCAAACTTGAAAATTTCTTAAAATAGCAGATTAAGTAATATAAAATTAAAGTACAGCACTAGATACTAACATTTCATTACAATAATAATTATAAAAACAACCATTGAAATTTTGTTTTTTGCCATAGTATAAGCTAATATCAAAACGGGATAGACGTTCCTATACATGGTGCTACATCTATCCAATATTTCTAAAACCAAGCTCCAGGGCTTTACACTTCTCCCTGGGGCTATTTTTCTATCATCCAGTCGTAAAAACTGATAAAATTACAATAAACGATGACTTGAAAGTGAGCCACTCTTATTTTTAATTTTGTTGATTCTCCCTGTAAAGGGAAAGAGGTGTATTTATGGGATTTTATCTTTCAGAAGATGAAGCTAAGATTAGTAGAACAATAACAAATATTACAAACGAGTTACCTGATACAGTTGCAGACTTTGTTAATTATATGGAGTTCGAGAACCATAAGAAACTAAGCTATGTTTATGAATGTGTACGCAATATAAGACTTTTCTATCAGGTATTAGCAGATGAATTAGGTATTGAAAATATTAAAGAAATAGGACTAGTTTATATGTCGAACTTAAGGTCTGAACTATTAGACAAATATGTGTCTTCACCTAGTACGCCCAAAAGAATGATTGCACCACCAGTAAGTCCTAATTCAACGACACGATCTAGTAGAAAAATTAGCCTTTGGTTCTATTATGATTATTTGGTTTTTAAGCGTTTAGTAGAAAAGAATCCAGTTTATGACTGGAAAAAAATGAATAAACCAAAGAAGCCAAAGAAGATTTCTTCACCAGACAAAGTCAAATTTACTGGTGACGCAAAGACAAAAACAACTATAGATGGTAAATACAGCATAATAAAAGAACGTAATTCAAATAGAGAAGAGAGTATGTTTGTATATCATATAAGAGATGAAGAAAAAGGTTCTTATTTTACAGATGAAAATGGTGAGATTCTTTCTATCATCCCTTATATGGAAGCAAGAGAATTTGTAAAGAATCTCTATAGTAGGAACACTAAAAATAAATGAGAACATTTAAATACAAAGACTATGACATAACGGTTCATACTGAACCTAAATATAATCCAAATTCTATGGATAATCTACCATATGATAAGGTTATTCCTATAGAGGTACCATTTGATGATTTTAACACTTGCTTTTCGCTAAATATAGAAAAGGATGGTGAATCCACTTCAGTTCTTATCATTGCCCCTCACTATATTAGTGTAGAATCATGTGTTCTTCCTCATGAAAAAGGCCTGTTTATGCTTCTTGATAATTTCGTATGTTTATTTGATGTAGAAGCCATGGAAATTGTTAAGAAAGTTGATTTAGAACCATACGGAACCACCGAGAGACCATATATCTATGGAGAAGATTACATTATTCATGGCGAAATGAATATTTACAGAGTTTCAAAGAATCTTGAAATCAAATGGCAATATTCAGGTAGAGATATTTGGGAAAGATATCATGGTCCTGAGCCAGCTTTTGAAATGAAAAAAGATAGGATATGTCTATATGACTTCATGGATAACTACTATGAACTAGATTACGATGGAAACTTGTTATTTGAAAAAGAAAACCCATATCAAGTAAATCCCTATATTGGAAAGGAAGCAAACAATGAACAAAAAAGACCAGATGACAGTAAAAAACTTCGTGAGTACAGGAATGGAACTAGAAACCCTCTACGCTTGCTTTCCAGATTTTTCAAGGGAAGAAATAGCAGAAATCTATAATAATTATAAAGATAATCAATCATCAGGAAATACCTCACCTATAAACATAAGTGTCAATTGTTCGTAGTACAATTACATTAAAGATAGAGCAGACGCATGAAATTACTAGTTAAACACTTCAACGAACTCACAACAACTGAATTATATGAAATTCTAAAAACTAGAGCTGAAATCTTTGTCGTAGAGCAAGACTGTCCGTATCAAGACCTAGACGATAAAGATCAAGATGCAATTCATATCTTCTGTTGGAATGATAATAATCGAGTGGCAGCTTGCTTCAGAGTCTTTTGGAAAGATGAAAATGAAGGCGTCGCTCAAATTGGAAGAGTAGTGACATTACAGCATGGTACTGGACTTGGCGGTAAATTACTTCATGCTGGAGTAGAACTTGCTATAAATAAGTTCAAAGCAAAGAAGATATATCTTGAAGCCCAGGAATATGCTAAAGGCTATTATGCTAGAGAGGGTTTTGAGGTTGTTTCAGAGCCATTCCTAGAGGATGGAATCCCTCACGTAAAGATGGAAAAGATTATCTAGAGGTATACTATGTTTTTCAAGAAAAAGATTGAAAAGAAAGCATATGATAAAACCACAAAGAAACCTATTATTAAAGCTAGCATATGCACAGGTGAGCAGGTGGCTGGATTTAGGGATATTGCCACAGGCGCCTTTGAGGAAATAATGCTTATTAAAAGCCAAGATGATTTGACTGAGTTTAAAGCAATGTATGACATCACAGAAGAAATAGAAAAGATTTACTAAAGGAAGAATGATTTATGTTTTTTATTATGGGAATAACTGATGGCCGCAAAGACTTTGACTATAGTCAGACCGTCATATGCGATAATTGTGGAAAATATGGAAGATATCAGGTTTTTATGCTCTATACAGTTCTATCTCTTTTCTTTATCCCAACTTTTAAATGGAATAAAAGATATTTTGTTCAGATGAGCTGCTGTGGCAGTATATACGAACTTAATCCTGAAATAGGTAAGCGAATAGCTTCAGGAGAAGACCTACAAATCAAGCCTCAAGATCTCACTAAAGTAGGCAATGGTAGAGGCTTCTTCAAACACTGCAATAACTGTGGTTATGAGACATCAGAAGACTTTGATTTTTGCCCTAAGTGTGGAATGAGGTTTTAAAATGCATTACAGATTACTCGAACCAAATGATAACTCGATACTAGCTGAAATAATCAGAGATAATCTTAAAAGTCATAACCTGGATATTCCTGGGACAGTATACTTTGACAATAACCTAAATCATCTCAGTGATTTTTATCTGGCATCTCCCCAAAGAGCATACTTTATTGTGCTTGATGATGATAACAACATTATTGGTGGAATAGGATTGGCAGAACTTGATTTTATGGATGATACGGCCGAGCTACAAAAGCTTTATCTAACCGACGCTGCTAAAGGCCAGGGATTATCTTATAAACTTATAGAATTAGTAGAAGAAACTGCTATAAATAAAGGCTATAAGCGGATGTATCTTGAGACTCATACAAATTTAAAGACTGCGATTCATGTATATGAAAAATGTGGATATAAGCTAATTGAACGGCCTAAAGAAGTCGTTCATAGCTCAATGAATAGATTCTATCTAAAAGAATTATCTAAAGAGTAGAATTCATTTACTTTTCACATACTTTCCACTACACAAACGCAATGGAAGACTAATATAACATCATCGCAAGAGCGATAGAAACTTTTTCATATATCACCCCAAAAGGCTGCCGATAAGGCAGCCCATTTTATTTCTTAGCATTTTCGAAGATCTTTGATGTAGCCTTATAAACTACACTAGTCTTATCATTACCAAGTGATTTTTGAAGTTTATTATTGTAAGCAGATGCATTCTCGCAAGATGCAAATGCATCATACACTTTCTTATAGTCTGGAGCACTTAACTCAGCACCTTTAAGTGCAGCTCTGATTTCAGCTTTTTGCTTATCAGTAACAGTAGGTCGAGTAGTAGTTCTAGGCTTCTTTGGCTGAGGTTTTGTTACTACCTTTTGTCTTACGGTTCTTGTGGTCGTTCTTCCAGAATTACCAGCCCGTCTTGTGTAAGTTCTTCTAGGTCTAGTCTTTGGCTGCTCTTCAGATATTTCTTCAACCACTTTTTCTTTTATTACAATGGATTCCTGACGCTTTATTGAGTATCCCTTTTCAGTCCAAAAATCCACCACGGCATCAAATCCAGAATCTCTACTGATAACGAATATTGCATCATAAGAATTCTGTCCCAACTTATATCCAAGATATGTTGTTAGTTGGAAATCCAAATAATTCTTTGCCGTCTTTTCGGCTTTTACATGCTCTATGTTTGCCGAAGAGCTAGTTATAGCTATAAGCGATTCATAGGCCACAGATTTTACCTTTGAACCATAAAATATTACAACAATATCATTACCAGATAATTGATCAACACCAACCAGACCAGCATCTGAAACATTCTCATAATCAACAAGATATAATCTCTTATTGACTTTTGATTCAACAGTGGTAGTGCTTATATCTGATGCCTTATTTTCATTTTTAACATCCTTATTAAATAATCCCATATTAACCTCACGTATTTCTATAGTTAACAGACCTATTGTATCATAGGTTTGTGTAAATTTTTTTTGTATAATCTCATCGCTATACCAATTTTTTTAATCCACATCTGTTATAGGTAATATTTGTAGGCTGGTATACAAGGTGGAACAAAACCCACGTAAGTGATAAACTAATAGCCATTAGAGATAGAAATTGGAGAGAATTATTTAAATGATAAAACAAGTAGTTATCTGGAAGTTACAGGACAAGTGCTTTGGCCCAAACTTAGGGGCTATTAAGGCAAACATTAAGACAAAGCTTGAAGAATTGAATGGTAATATTCCAGGACTTGAGAGTATAGTAGTTTGCACGGATTGCCTCAGCTCATCAAATGGAGATGTCACTGTAGAAGCATTATTTGAGAGCGAAGATGCATTTAAAAATTATCAAAAACATGAGCTCCGTCTTGCAGCCACAAAGGATGCTATTGTACCTTTCGTGGATACAACAACTCATGTAGAGTTTGAACTATAAAATCATTTTCAAAAGGGGGTTTTGAAATGGATGTTAAGGATATTATTACTAAGGTAGCAGGCAACAAGGATCTTTTAGACAAGCTTAAATCTGCAGATGTTAATCAGGCCAAAGACCTATTAAACAAGGCCGGTGTTAAGGTTGACGAGGCAGATGTTAAGAAGGTTAAAGATGCTTTAGCCGACGGAAAAATTGATATGAAAGATATCAAGGATATTGCAGGAGGCCTTTTTAAATAAAAATTATATGACAAGAGAAGAATGGTTTGCTCAGCTGTTTACACGGCTGGGCAATTCTAAATTTAGGACAAGTTTTAAATTAAAGCAAAAAGATATAGACTATATACATGAGAAAGGGCTAGATACTATAAGAGCTCACGCTGCAGATTTCATTGCTAAAAGAGAAGCTCCTGCTGTTATCCCTAATGATGGCAAGCAAACTCCTACAAAGGGCCATCCTGTATTCGTTGCTCAGCATGCTACAGCTACCTGCTGTAGAAAGTGCATTAGGAAATGGCATAAAATCCAGCCTGGCAAAGAACTAAGCCAAATTCAACAGGACTATCTAGTAGATGTAATCATGACTTGGATTGAAAAGGAGCTTGAACGCTATGGGGAGACGAAAGAAGAAAAAGAATCTTAAATCTGAAGTTTGGAGCAAATCCAATGGCCTATGTGCTAAATGTGGTAAAGCAGTTTCTACTGATAAGCAGACTATAGATCATTTCATTCCTAAATATCATGGTGGAACTGATGATTTTAGAAATCTTATCCCACTCTGCAAGGCCTGTAACAGAGCCAAAGGCTCTAGACTTATGACAGTAAAAGAGTGCTGCAAATATTTAGACAAAGAATTTATTGATGATCTTAGTAAATATTCAAAATAATGGGAGGTTATATGGAAACCTGGTTTTACGTAGTGGAGAGTATTGAGGGCGATTATGCCAATTTAAAGAGAACTGATATTGACTCAAATGAATATATAATAAATTGTTTGTTGATAGTATAAGGCAGAGGCATAAAAAGCCTCTGTTCTTTATTTTATAATAAGAATTGGTAAAAGATGGTAAGACATGGATGGTCTTTATTTGTTTGGTATGTTTGGTAAAATACAATCATAAGCTATAGCTAACAGAAAAGAGGTAACATTCATGGCAAAGAAAGAATATCAAATTAACAACACAACATATACATTTTCTAAAGAAAAGTTCCAGAATATCGCTCAGCATAGTATGAATGAAAAGCGAAAAGCTGGCAACAAATGTAAGACTATTGATTTTTATTCTGATTTAGCAGAAGGAATCGGTGTGTCTTCAGAAACAGTAAGAAAATGGTATACATTGGGTTCTAGTACTTCTCCTGTAGATTTAGCTATGGTTAATGCAATAGCTGATTATTTTCATTTGGATGATGTTACCAAACTCTTAGAAAAGAAAAAGGAGATTTTAAATATGGGAACAGCTATTGAAATGAATACAGATAGAGAACTAGTAAAAAATACTTTTACTGCCCTTATCGATTTTGTTGATTGGATGGTAAATGATATTGAAGTTGAAGATGGTGGAATGACAATATCGTGTCATTTCGATGAGAGGTTTAATAAATTACTGGAAATTCATACATTAATTGATAAAGCTGCTTTAGATGCAAAAGAAGAGACCGTAAAAAAATTACACGATATTGTTCTGGCTTATACTGAAAATGTAATGACATCCAATGTTTCATCAAAATGGGATTTGTTCTGTAGCGATCATTATTATGATGCTAGAAGCATACTGGATAATGGAATAAATTATGAATCAGCTTCAGAAGAAGAACGTAAAGATGATTATGGTTTAGATGATTATATTAAAAGTATTTATCCATTTATATACGATGATGATGAAGATTATTTAGAGATACCTTTTACATATCAGTTCTTTTATAAGAGAGAATTTGCTATTAGTTTGACTAATATTTTTAGGAATGATTTTCCTGAGTATTTTCTTTATGAGTAAGGAGACCAGCTATGAACAGCGCTGAGAATTATAAATACGGAAGAATAGTAGATAACAACCATATGAAAGGTTTTGGGTTTCTCGTTTCTGATGATGGAGAAGAATTGTTCTTTTCTTCCTATTCAGAAAATGTTAGATATAGGCATTCGCCATTTAGAGTTGGTTCAATAGTGTCTTTTGAAATTGGATCTTATAATGGCAAAAGAGTAGCTGTTAACGTTAAATTAATAGAACGTTATCCGGAAGGAAAAGAGATATTGCTGCCTAATGGTGAATCAGTGCGCTTAAAAAGACTTCGTAAATTTGGAATTTCATATGGTAAACACAATATGGATTCATTAGGTTTATCTGAAGATGAACTCAGGGAACATGGCTATTCATTAAAAGATCTGGATTATTTGTATTTTAATACAACACAAGGAGAATATCGTTTTTTCAATAAAGATAGTAAGCTAGTTGGTGATGGTAATTATGACATTTATACTATCTATAATGATTTGAAAGATAAGTATTATAAGTTGAATAAGGCATAGGCTGTTTTGGGTCTTATTTTATAGGAAAGGGATTACTATGAGAATTGATGAAATAATAAGTAAGTCAAATTTATATACGACACAAATGCCAGCTGGAGCTGTAACTGAAAAGGTTTTAGATGCTTCAAAACATCAGTGCTTTAAAGGGCATGATGGGGTATTAAATGATTGTTTTAATGCAAATATTAAAAAGTATGGTCATCAAAATGGGCTATGGGAATTTGATGAATATTCAAACTGGGGGGTTTGGTTTCCAAAATTCTTGGTTAATAAGGATGGACAGCCAGTACATGCTGAGAGAGGAAGTTGGATAAATACAATAAGCTCAGATAAAACATTTATTACCGAGCAAAAAGAACCATCAGCAGGAGAGAGTGATTATTTATCAGAGGATGGTTTTTCACAGGATTTTATCCGTCTAGTATTTGGTTATTTTAAAGAAGAAGATAGCTATGTGTTTCTTGGAGCATATGTTGGTAATAATGGATTATCGAGAGAATACCAACATGTTTTTACTAGGATAGCATCAAAAGTAGAAATCAATAAATTTGCTGATTCAGTCTATGAAATTAAACTACTCGATGAAGATCGTTCTGATTTAGAAGTAAGTAGTTTTATTGTTCCTGATAATGCAAAACGTGGAGTAATTGGAGACTGGCTTATAAAAAATGATAATTTTGCTATTGCAAAACTAAGTCCTGAAATAAATGACAATCTATACTTATCAATACCAAAAGAAATAGGGTGGTTCTTTGGTGCAGACGAAGAGGATGTATCTGGCATTTATCTCTTCCTTGGAAATAAGCATTTTTATACGAGTATTTCTTTTGAAAATGATGAATATAGACTTTTATTAAATCCTTCGCATTTAAACCTTTTATCTAATGGTGAAGATTTAGATGATACTTCACTTTTGAGTTTTGAAAGAAAAGGTACTGATAAGTTCTCTATTGAATTATTAGCAAGTAACAAACCTATTTCAAAAGCTGAAAAACAGGGTAAAGATATTAATGCTTTAAAAGAAAGTGCTGAAAAACATTCCTCAGAGACACCAGTTACCAAGGAAACTTTAAGTAAGCAGACTTACAGAAATGGTAGTATTGCAGATTATGCAAAAGCTAAAGCAGATGGTATTTGTCAATTATGTGGGAATCCAGCTCCGTTTAATGATGCTAACGGAAAACCATATCTAGAATCTCATCACATTATTTGGCTCTCGCAAGGTGGTGCAGACTCGATTGAAAACACAGTTGCATTATGTCCTAATTGTCATAGAAAAATGCATATACTTAATAATCAAGAAGACGTTAAGTTATTACTCGATAAAGCAAAAACTCACACGTGAATCTATTTTCAAAAAAGAAAAATATTGTAAGTTTTGAAAGTGGGTGATACAATGTTTTCAAAAGTGAAAAGAGATTGAAGTTTTGAAAGTGGAATTTATATGAAGATTATTGAAAGAAAAAATTATTTGAATAGACTCATTCGATTAAAGGATACTCCTGATATAAAGATAATAACAGGATTGAGACGTTCTGGAAAGTCTGAGTTGGTGCGAGCATATATGGAACTGATACGCACAAACGAAGATACAAATATAATATACGTTGATTTTGCAGATTTAAAATTCGATGATTTAAAAACATATAAGGAACTCTATAATTTTTGCGAAGGACAATACATTGATGGTAAAACAAATGTCATTGTTGTAGATGAAGTTCAAATGTGTGAAAAATTTGAGCTTGCTATCAATAGTTTATATAACAGCCGAAAATATGATATCTATATTACAGGTTCCAATGCATTTTTGCTAAGCTCAGATTTATCGACGTTATTTACGGGGAGATTTATAGAAATTCCTGTTTATCCATTTAGTTTTGCTGAATATTGTGAGTACTATGGATATGATTCTAATACAGCAAATGTATTGGATTCATATGTTATGAGTGGTGGTTTATCTGGGGCATATGTGTACAGCGAAAAAGAGGATCAGGCATCATATATAAAGGATGTTTACACTACAATTATAAAACGTGATCTTGTAGACAAGTATGGTATTAAGGAAGAGGCGCTTTTGGATTCTTTAACAGATTATATGATGGATAATATTTCCAATCTGACATCTGCAAGTAAGATTAGTAATGTTTTTAAGCAAAATAAGGTTGAGACGAATCATATAACAATAGGAAATTATATGAAGTATCTCTGCAGTGCATTTATGTTCTATAAAGTAAAACGATACGACATTCGTGGAAAAAAGTATTTAGAAACGTCAGATAAATACTATCTTAGCGATTTAGGATTTAGATATGCATTGCTTGGAACAAGAAATATGGATTATGGACGAGCATATGAAAATATAGTTGCATTAGAATTACTCAGGAGGGGTTACGAGATTTATGTTGGCAAGTTGTATCAGAAGGAGATAGATTTTGTAGCTATGAAACAAAATGAGAAGCTGTATATCCAAGTATCAGATAATATTTCTGATTCAGATACATTGGAAAGAGAGCTGTCTCCACTAAGAGCGATAAAAGATGCATATCCTAAGATTTTGATAGCGAATACAAAGCATGATGACTATGACATAGAAGGAATAAAAGTACTAGATTTAACTAATTGGTTAATGAGATAAATCGACGTTTGTATGGACAGTTGTCTTTTTTAACTTCGATGGGACATTTTTAGGAATGGTATGTCTGAATATGTTATTATTCAAAGAAAACGATGAGCAAAAATTAAAAAGAATCTCAAAAAACGCCGGTAATGTTGTGCAAATGTTCAACGCCTATTTCAAAACACCTAAGGGAATAGACGCTACTATGGAGCTTGTATTTGCGGCAGCAATGGCCGGACACGCCTGTCATCGCTCGGTTATTGCACAACATGGAAAAATTGCTGAAGTGACGACTAAAGATGGTAGAAAATTTTATTTTGGAGACGATCTTAACAAATACCTTTTGGAAAATAAATTTAGCGTTGTGTCATTTTGTACGGCTGTGACAGATTATCCAAAGGATAAAGTGATAGAAATTGTTACGTCTTTTGCGAATCACTTTACTGATGAAAACTATACTGTGTGTGGAAATAATCCCAAGTCTTTATACGAGCAAGTTGAGTCATGTTGGGAAAGCATATATAATAATATGACTGCAAAATATTGCAAAGATTCTTCAGAATGGCCTATTCTTTTTGGGGTAGTTTTGCAGAATATTTTGATGATGTCTTTAAAGGCGGGAGCTCCAAAAGATGAAGCAACAAGAATTGCTATTGAATGCGCAGTGGCTGTGTCAAAAATGGATAAAGAATCCTTTTGATTTGATGTTCCCTGTGGACGAGGGTAGTGGTCCCATTAAACAAATCGAATATATAGGGAGGAGCAATGAACGCACTTGTTATCAATTGTAGTCCTGTTCGGACAGGCGCAACTGCAGAAATAGTTCGGCTAGTATCGGACCAGTTATCTGTAAAGTACAGTGTAAAAAGTATTTGTATCGATGACTATGCGTTTGCTTTTTGCAGAGGCTGTCGTTCGTGTCACGATACGGCAAAGTGTGTCATGAATGATGCGGCAGTCATTGAAGACATCATGCATGAGTATGATGATGCGGATGTGATTGTCTCTGTGTCACCGTCTTATTGGGCGGATGTACCGGGGCAGTTCAAGGCATTTATTGATCGATGCACGCCATGGTGTAATACCCATGAACCGCATGCAACAATTAAGTCTGGAAAGAAGGGCTATGCGATAGCGCTAAGAACCGGACCAAACATGCCGGAATGCGAGAGAATCATTAGCAGTATTGAACACTTCTATGGGCATCTGGAGATAGAGTGCGTTGGTCATTTGGGACTCACATCCATCGAATACAAAGAGGATGTAGATCCAAGGAAACAGGAGATTGTCGATTTTTGTAGCAAGATAGTAGGAAATAATGATTGAGATTACGTACTTACAACTCTTTTTACTAATAACGATTATATGGATTATCACTCGTTTAGTTGTAGCTGCTAAAACAAAAGCATTTTCGATTAAACGAGAACTCCAACTGTTATTGGTTTACGTTTGCATCGTTGTTATATTTCGATTTGTGTATTTTGGATTTCATCTTGAGAATGGAAAGATACCAACGTTAAAGATAGGCTTTGGAGATGATATCCATGATATGATCAGTATCATTCCATTCTACTTCCTTGTAGATCGATATGATGGCTGGAAGATGAATGTCATCGGTAATATCACGATGTTCATACCGGTTGGAATCGTGTGGCCGATTTGTTTTAAGCAACTCGATACGATTCGAAAAACTATATTCGCTGGTGCGGGCTTTACACTGTTCATCGAGTTGACTCAACTTGTTTGCATTGGACGACATACTGATATCGATGACTTAATTTTGAACACAATCGGTGTAGTACTTGGCGCGTGTATTGTGTTCTTGATTCGGAGGCACAAATGAAAGAAGTGTTGAGAGAATTTGACTAGTAAATTGGGCTTTGTTGGATAGTTTAGCTACATTAGGAGGGACATCAATGGAACAGAAAATAATATTGGAAACAGACCGTTTGTTTCTTAGGGAAATGAATAAGGATGATTTTGATGCATTATATAAGGAGCTAGTTTAGCTCCTTTATTTATGCATATTATTTCCAGAACTAAATGTAACAGTAATGTATGTTTTGCTTTTACCTCTATAATGTTGCATTAACTTCAAGAAATTTGCATTTACATTAAAAATTTATGAAAAATTTACGTTTATTGTATATTTTGTATATATTTTCGTGCTTGTTTGTACTTCTCGGAAAAAGAGATATTTAACCGATAGATATATATTCATCTTCCTCGTCAATTCCTCTACTCATGAGTAACGAATATCGCAACGAACAAGACATTAGAAATAACACAAAGATAAATGAGCTCTTAAATGGAATGCCGGAGTTCTTAGAGGATTTTCATACCCACTTGGATTCAAGAAATCGTTCTACAAACACAATCCTCGGGTATATGTATGAGATAAATGTATTCCTAAGATTCATGGCAGTAGCTCTAAAAAAAGAAAATGTCAAAGATATCCAGGTTACTGATTTGGATAAAATCAGAATGACCCAGATTGAAAAATACATTGCTGAATCTGAGGATGGGATCAAGCTTAGTGAAACTGCACGCCGCAGAAAGCTTTCTGTGCTTAAGACCATGTATAAGTATTACCTGGCTATTGGTGCAATCAAAAATAATCCAACACTTCTTGTGGAAGGACCAAAACTTCATGAAAGAGACGTGGTAAAGCTCAGCGATTCAGAGGTTTCTGCCTTATTAAATTGTATACAAAATCAGGATAAAATTTCAGAACATGCCAAGGCTTACAATAAACGCATGGTTGATAGAGATATGGCCATCATCATGGTGTTGCTTGGCACTGGTATGCGTGTTTCAGAGCTTGTTGGACTTAATCTTTCAGATATTGATACTACCGAAGAGCACAAAGTATATTTCAGTATTATCAGAAAAGGTGGAGATTATGATAAGGTACGTGTAATCACTCCTGTATATAATGCCGTGGCTGATTACATAGAGTTTTCCCGCCCACTACTACTCTCTTCGACTAATGAGAATGCCCTGTTTATTTCAACCCAGGGCAAAAGAATATCCGTAAATGCGGTACAAAAAATGCTTAAGAAATATTGTAAGGCTGCCGGCCTTTCTGATAAATACTCTCCTCACAAGATGAGAGCTACTTTTGCTACCAAAGTCTACGCAGAAACAAAGGACATCTATGCAATCAAAGATGCCCTTCATCATAGCAATATTGATACTTCCAAGCATTATATTTCAGACAAGGAAGCTAGAATTGATGCCGCAGCGGAGGCGGCTAGTACATTCTTTAACCTTTAGATAATGTACTAATCTAATAAGTTAATATATAAAATAATCTCTATATGTTACTATCTCATTTGGTGTATATAATAATCTTCGCAGCTTGAATAAATATTTTCCATATAAGAAATAGATTTTTTTATTTTTTTTATATCTTTCTTTAACATAGAATCATCTATATTCATTTCGCAATAGTTTTTTAATTCAGAAATCTTCTCTTGGTATAATCCTAGTATCTTACTAGCTGCTTTCTTATCATAATCAACACCCATATAGATACAGATAAAAGCAGTATAAAATTTTACACTGTCATGAAGTATAAATTGTGGAGAGGAAATAAGAGCTTTGCCGAGCTTATCTCCTGCTGTAAATCCTAGTATACTACCTCCTCCTACAATAACAGCTGTGCCTCCAGCCATACCAGCACCACCTGTTGCTAATGCTCCACCACCTAATAATGCTAAGCAAGCATTAGTTAATGCCGCACCATACAAACCTGCAAAATGAGATCCAACTAAAGCTACGGCAATTGGCCCAGCAAAAGAAAAGCATAGCGCGCCCACTACAGTAGCAAGGGCAATTGCCGGCAATAATTTACCAACTAATCTTTTTTCACCCGCTATCTCTTTTATTGCATAAGAATATGTATCTGTAATACTATCGATATATGACTCATTTATTATGCTTTCAGCGGCTACAAATTTTTTAAGAATATCTAGATGATTTTTAAATCTAAGTGATTTATATTTCTTGATATTCTCATCTATTGGTGAATAAGCACTAAATAATGTAGCTTCCAGCAATACGAGATAATACCATGTCAGTCGATTGTTGTTTTCTTTTTCAAATTTTACTTGTTCATGAATATCATAGAGACCATATAGTGATACTATAGAATTATCTAGGGAATTCAAATAAGCTATTATTCCTTTTTCCCACTCATTTAGCCATTCTCTTTTTAGTTTTTTTTGATTTTGTCCTGAATCATTTATATCAACTTCAACAAGATACTTATCAATAGAAAACAGTATTTTCGTTTGATTTACTGATAATCCAAATAAATCTAAGTCAATACTCATATGTATATCTCCATTTTATAGTATAACGCAGCCATCATTAATTAATTTCTTTGCATTTAAAGGATTATTTCTCAAATCTATGAGCATCATAAAAGCCCCCTCACCTGCAACATTGGGAGAAATTTTAGCAATTTTCGATGCGGTATATCCTTCAACTATTACCTGATCAATATATTTTTTAGTTGATATCCATTCTTCAAATTCTTTGCATATATCAGGATGCTTTTCTAATCTTTTCATTTTCTGCTCAATGAGAAATGGCTTTACATGTGCTTTTTCATAATATTCTTTTACTATTTCACTCATGTCATCATCGCCCCTTCCCTATTAAATAAATTAGAAAATGCTCTAGCCTCTGCTTCGACGAACTGGCAAGCATAATCTGTATATAAAATACACTCCCCATCATCGTTAAACATCGGTGATATGTAATTAGCTAGATTTATTCTATATAGAAAATCCTCATAATTCTGTGGTGATTCAGCCCGTAGGTGCTGATATGCATGTCTTAGTTCATGCGCAGTAGTCTTTACCAACTGCTGCGGATCATCCAACAGACATTCATTTAAACCAAGAACATTAAAACTGTCATAATAAACACCTCTGTTTCCAGGATCATCCTCATAGTATAGAACTTCCGGGATATCCTCCAGGCCTAACTTTTCTGATATAGTATCAACCAGTTCATTTACAAGGTTAATTTTCTCATCTGTAGTAAACTCATTCCAAGTATCAAGTTCAAAATTATCAAGAAGCTCATTCATATCGGTAATATCAAAATCATCGAACGTGAACTCATCTTCATAATAATCAAGAATATCTATTATTGATATGTCTTTGGGTTCATAAAACATTTCATCCCAAAAAGTCTTAGCGTCTTCTACAGATATTCCAGAATCAAACCTAGGAATTTCTTTGTTAAGTACATCACTTTTATTCAGTTCTGATGTATTACTGCTTATCTCACCGAATTTAAACATACCATCACCTTACAAAACAATATCCTGTGCACCTATTTTCTTGAACTTTTCATTTTCAAAAACGACAGCCAATCCATGCTCTTCGTCAAACTTGAAATTGCAAATAAGCCCTACCACTCTATTCTTTGCTTTAGGAACTACGATTGCCTTTGGGATAACATATTTAAAGATATTATCAACCTTATCAATTCCATTTTCCTTAAGTCCGTTAGCCAAAATATATTTTTCAACCTCATTCTGAGCAGTACCTATCATATCTGTATTAGCCTCGAATTTTGCAACAGCTTCTTTTTGCACATCTGTAGGCTCTTTGCCTTTAAAAGTCTTAACAGACATTGGAAGATCAAAATTTCTACCCCAAATATTTAGCTTTATTTTACTCATCAAACTCACCTCCAGCATTAACAGCATCTCTCGCTTTGCACTCTGCGACTCCACCTGAATGCGTACAATAATTATGTATTTCATATGGCACTAAATCCATTGTCTTCGTATCACATCTTTCGTGCCATGTAAAATGGTGTTCTAGATTATTTCGATAATCATAGACATCTTCAGCTGTCCAATCTGTTCTACCATCCCTATTTTGTTCATTCCACAACTGAGCAGCTTTTTCGTCCGCCTTAGAAAAGTTACCTAATTGTTCATCACCATTTGCATCAATATAATCCCAACGATGTTCATCCATGTCTTCAATTTGAACAGTTGCTTCTGAACATTTTGAAAAGTCTGGCTCAAGATTTTTGTATTCAATACCATCGAGCTTATACTCTGCTAATTTATCTTTACATTCCTTACCAACATCATCCGAAGGAACAAACTTTGATTCCCCCCTTTGACCTTCCCATTGTCCTTTCGTCTCACTCACAGGAACACAACTAAGTCTGTCTTCATAGGATTTATACTTTCCCCCAAATTCTCCGGCATCAGAGGTTTCTTGGTTGTCAAGGTCTTTTAACTCATTGTCCCAGAAGCTTCTTGCATCTTCAACTGTCATACCATTATCAGGCTGTATATTTCTAAAATTCTCTGGGACTTTTGATGTAAGCTCGTTAATAGGAACATCTGACGACTTTATTTCATGCATTAAAATACCCCTCCTTCGTTCTTATACATCTCTGTGAATTTACAGAACACACTGCCATATGCAGAATCTCTTAAGCTCTGCTCATAAAGAATCAACCCAAGTGCAATATCAATTTGTTTCTTAGAATACTCTTTTGGTGTAGGATTAAGATTCTCAACGACCTTTCTTGACCATTCCACAATATCATTGCACTGCTTAGCTTCAAGAATTGCTTCCTCTGCAGACATGAAGTCAAATATCAGCTTGCGAAGTTTCTCCAAAGCATCCTCGCCTTCATCAGTAAGATAATCCATGAAGTCACGCTTTACATGGGTCTCCAACTTGGATCTGATAATTCTACTCTTCAAAGCACGGAGGTCTGCCTTGTTGCCTTTTCTGCAAAGTTCCTTGTCCATGATGCAATCCAGCAAAGATTTTTCAATATGTTCTCTGCTTGGAACTACGTCATCATCGCTAGGAATGTATTTGTAAGGTTCTTCAGGAACATTGAATAGATCTACCTTACAAAGTACCGGTTGGATCCATTCGTTCTGATATACTGCAGCCACGCCACATGGAAGCTTAGCAATCTCTGTGATCTGGTCCTCATTAAGATTAGCTGCTCTACCAACCAGTTCTCTATCTGCCTGATCCGGCAATCTGAGAATAATCTTTGTGTTGGTATTTCTGATTACAGACATATCCATAAGTCCAGGTGCCTGATCTGCGATAATAAAACCTTCGCCATAAGTTCTCATCTCTGCGATAGCATTTGAAAGCATTTCTACACTCTTGCCTAGAAGGTTATTCCCCTCTGCGGATTGATCTGAAGATGTCCTTCTCAGAAGATTATGAGCTTCTTCAAGAACTGTAAGGTGCTTAAGCTCAGAGTTCATACTATCTGCATTAGACAAGCGATATTCCTGAAGCTTCAGAACCATCATTCCCATTATCAAAGACTTTGTTTCACTTGAGCCTACACGGCTAAGGTCAACAATCACATTCTCATCAAACAGCTTGCTATCAGCGATTTCATCAGCAACAAAAATCATTCCGTTAATACCGTTGCAGAGTGATTCAAGTCTGGTAAGAAGTGATCCTTTATATGCGCCCTTGTTCTCTGCATCATATTCGCTGCTATCAATCTTTTCTTTTACGTTTCTGGCAACGTCCTCAAATGAAGGATATAAATCCTCTCCATATTTGTTTGTGGATTTAACTAGATCCCAACCGCTATCAACATAAGACTGCTCTATTGCACTCTTTAATACAGCCGGCATAGCTGCATACATAGGCCAGCAAACATTAAAGATTTCTACGAGTCTGTCTAAGTGCTCAAGCACATGTATATTCTTAGGAAAGCTGAACGGATTGATTCTAAGCAATGGACTAATCAACGGATTAGTTCCATATACTGAAACATCCTTTCTTCCTCCAAAGACGTTTTTATATTCACCCTTTGCAGGTTCTACTACTAAGAAATTAACACCTTTCTTGCGAGCCTTCTCCAGCATATGATAAACAGTGTTACTCTTACCGGAACCAGTCGAACCGGTGATAAATGTATGCGAAGCCAGAGATTTCTTTGAAAGACTTACAGTATTCTTTTCAGGATGATTCATATGGAAGATGCTTCCAAGCTTAATCTCATCCTCTTTAGAATCCTGCTCATCATATGTAATGACATTTCTACCAAACTCCACGCACTCAATAACCGGCAATCCTGCAATTGACTTCTGAGGGAAGTTTAGAGAATAAGCAAGCTCTTTACCTGAAAGGCATGTTGTGGCTGTAACAATCGGAGGATATACGATAAACTCAGTTTCCTCATCAACTTCTACCTGTACAACACCATCCTCTACTTTACCTACTACTGCAGGGTTCAATCCGAATACTGGATGACGAAGCATCTTAATATAGTTGCTGATTTCCTTTGCCTGGCCTGCTTCATCTTCAACGTTTCCGCGCCATGTATTAATCGCAGACTTTGACATATAAGACTCTTCACCAAGAGTTAATGCCAAATATGAATGTGCTACGTTGCTTGCAACATTAGCATCTTCGCTGAGGACATAGGCAGCAAAGTCCCACATGCCAAGAGCTGTGCTCTGCTCATATCTCTTCATCTGCTCTGTCAAAAGTTCAAGGGCATGCTCTACATTATAATTTGTAAAACTCTGCGTAATGCCTTCGTTCTTTCCCAGCATTGCTGTTGTGGTAGATGATCTGGCAAAATTAGCTCCAATATTGCCACCTAAATTAACTGCTTTAGATACACCAGAAGTTTTAGCCATAGCTGTTGTAACTGCTTTTCCTAATGTATTTGCAACAGCAGTTCCAGTCGTCTTCCCTATTGTTTGTCCTACAGTATTAGTCAACCCTTTCGTAATAGTGTCCTGAGCTGTTTTTCCCAGTGCTTGAGCATTACTAGTGTTCCAACCATGACTATAACTTGTCCCAACTGTTTCACTTAGTCCACCTCCAGCAGTAACTGTTGCTCCCGCTGGTAAGATTCCACCACCTGCAGTTGCACTTGCAGAGGCAAATTGCGATGCTGTTATTGATCCATTTGTTCCTTTACTTTCTTGAGTCCCCTCTGTATGAGTAGTTGTAGTATTTGTACCGTCAGAGTGAGCTGAACTAGAATTTTCAGCGGTAGATGTAGTCTTTGACGAACTATCACTATTTGATTCTGTATTAGTAGATGATTCATTTTCTGTTGTACTATCAGTATCTGTTACAGCACTATTAGTACCATTTTGGATGCCTGCACTTGCTCCAACATTAACGCCAACAGTTGCTGATGAACTAAAGCTCTCATTTTCTGTACGTTGGAAACTCGTCTGCCATGAAGCATAAGGCTTTAGTCCTGAATAAAACTCTCCAAGCTTAAGCTTTCTATCCTCCACATCCAAAATTGGTGTTGCAAGAAGAATTATTGTATATTCTTTCTTGTTGGAATCCGGAATAATACCATCAATAAGCTTCTCTATGGTCTGACTAATAAACTTCTCAGATTTTTCTGTAGGAATATTGGATGCCATTGATACAGAATAATTCTTGTCATCTCTGAAACACGGAAGGACTCCTGCCCCATCTTCATCAGCCCATTCAGCACCAGGGAAATTGCCTCTAATTGCTTCCACAATCTGGTCTTTGTAATTATCAACCTCTGTACTACTTGTTGCGTTTTTACTATTAACAACAGCAAGGTATACATTGGTCTTACTTTGTTTACGATCAAACACTAATGCAATATTACAATCCTCATTAGAAAGCACTGCATATACATTTACAAGCTTTTCCAGATTATTTTCCTTCTTATCAGTAACCCACTTTGTGATATTGATGTATCTGATATTATGACCGTCATCAAAACTTTTTCCATACTCAGCTTCATTTTGAAGTGGTAAATACAGATCTTTTATTTGTGGCAAGTATGCATTAAATATCTCAACACTACTTGCTGCCATTAATCGCTCTGTCTGTTCTCTGGCAGTCGGATCATTTGGATTTGGCATCTCTAACAGATACTTTTCACGTAGTAATTGGACATTCTCCACTTGTGCTGGACTCAGTGCTGATAATCCCGCAACCTTATCGCCGGCTTTTCCTCCAATTTTCTTAACTACATTCTTAATACCCATTTACCTTCCCTCACTTTCAACTACACGTTTTTCCAAGTCATTAAGTCGTTTATATAATCAAGTGATGATTTTATTGTTTGTTGATTATTCTCTAACTCAGCTATGCTTTCTGACTCAATTCTTATAATCTCAGCAATGCTCTTTAACTCTGGATTTAGCTCTGTTAGATTTTCCTCTATAGCACTCAATAAACGCTCTTCCCAAATCTTAAATCTCTCGAAATAATTACTGTTCATTTCTTGAGACATATTAGCAACAATTTTCTTAATACGATCATTATAGCTAGCGGCTAATCTATTAGTGTTAAGCTTCTCTGAATCACTTAATCTTAAGCCAAACAATGCCCCTTTCAAGAATTTTTTCTTAACAAATACGCTTTCAGCATCATCTTTAAAATCGACAGGATCATAGTTCTTAATCATGTCAGTTATTTCTTCCCTCTGTGAATCAGACAATGCATCTGACTGAGCTATTTCACTAATGATAGCTGCTTTAAACTCGTGCTCTTTCTCTCCCCAATAGTTATTTAAATGATAATCCAAATTTTCTTGCGCATTATCAAGATTGACTGTGTAGCAGTTGATAACATATTTCATAATTTCATCAGAAGTTTGTTTATCAAGCTCTTTTTCAGTCTCATCCATTTGGGTCTTTGATTCCTGGATTTCCTTCAAATCTTTTGTGGCATCATCAACCATTTTTTTTGCATTTTCCAAAAAGTTCTTGTTGAAAAGCCCCTGACTACTTTCTTTCAAGTGTTCCCAGAACTTATCCTTAGATTCCTTATAGGCATCTTCTTTTTTATCAAAGCTATTCTCTGAAAAATGCTGACTACGTTTTTGTGCATCCATTCTTGCAAGAACTTCTGCATCAAATGAATATATCAATTTAGATTCGGCATAGCTCCTTATTTCATCTTTTGAATTGAATTCATATTCATCCTGCATATTCTTAGAAGACTTTGCTATTGCTTCCTTGAGCTCAAGTGTCTTTGAATCCAACTCTTGTGTACTCTTATCACGAGCCATCTTTAGAGCATTTGTCTTGGCATCAATACGAGCATTCGTCTTTTCTATTACAGTACTCAAAAAAGCACGTACCATTTGGCATTTGTTATATGCTGAATGCTTGCTACCAAAATTCTCTATTTCTTTCTCAACACAGTACAACCCACTATTTGCATATATTAACTTATCGCTAGCTGCTTCTGAATACTCAATTGCATTCTGCTTTATCTGCTCAGGCATGATGTTATACTTATAAAGTGTCATATAATCTTCATCTTCAGGATCGTTATACATTTCCTGCTGAGCTCTAAAGGTCTTTCTGTAAAATTTGTCAATCAATTGACCATTATTCTTACCACCCAATCCCATGATTGATGATACAAAGAAAATTCCACTAGCATACATCTTTTCTACTGCTTTATATTCAAGTATTTCTTTTATATGCTCATCTGAAAAACCGCCTTCTTCAAGATCTGAGCCATCTGCCTTATTTAAGACAATCATTGTAAATCTCTTATCTAAAGCCTCTATAGCTAAAACCTTATCGCAAAGACTGGCATTATCCTCACTATCGATGGACTCATATTGTGTAACCCAAATCGGAATACCATTTGAAAAACCATCCATTGCCTCTGCTAATACCTTTGAATGATCTGCATTCGAATTAGAATTTGAACCTGGTGTATCAAAAATGACAAAGCTATTGGACGACTCTCCCAACACACCTGTTCTTGCATATGGAACATCTAGTGTTATGACATTCCCTATTTCTATCTCGTCTCTATCCTTCTTCTCATAGCTATTAATAAGGTCTAGAGCTATTCTGACTATTGTATATAAATTTTTCTCCTCGGATTCATCTATTTCTTTCTGAATGCTTACTAACAAGTCATTTTCTGGGTTTCCTTTAAGCACACGATAATCTGAACCCTCAACAGATAATTCTATCCTCTCATCATGAAATTCAAATGATATCTGCGCCCAATCCGGTTGTGTTGACCTACGAATTTCATATATTTTTGCTGTAACTGGGTCACCACCACTAGGAAGAATTTCTGCACCAATAAGTGCATTTATAAACGTCGATTTACCAGCACTATAATTGCCAAATACACAAATAGGAATAACATCATCTAAAGCCTGTGAAACCTTGTTAAGCCCTTTAATTACTGATTCATCATCCTTTACAATACTTTCGATAATAGGATTAACCTTCTCAAAGATTTCCTTAATATCTCCTTTGATAAATCTAGCATTCTCAAGGATTGTATTTTCTCTAATGAGATCAATTTTGTCTTTAACATCTGGACGTTCACAAATAGTAGCAACTTCAGCAAATTCATCCTGAGTTCCTTCAAAATGAAGTTCTACCTTTTCTCTACCCTTAATGTAATATTCTTTGATGATGATATTTATAATCTCCTTAATCTTGAAAGGCAAAAAAGAGCGTTCTGAGTCTGTTTCTCTTAACCTACTCTTCTCATCAATTTGTTTTACATCAACCCACTGATTTGTCGCTTCATCAAAACTAAGATAGGCTATTTCTCTAGTATATGGATTGCTCTTTATTTTTACTTTATTCATTTAATCATCCTCCAATGCTTTATTTTTAATAAATTCCCCTGTTTTTATGCGTTTATCTTTCGGCTTTATGCAATCAATGGGAATAGCCCATGCTCTTCCGAATTTTATAGCTCCTTCTACTCTTCCTTCTTCACATAAGAAACGAACTCTTCTTTCACTGAGTCCCCATTTTTCTGCAATTTCTTTTAATGTTGTATAATTATCCATCTAAACACCTCGCTATATAAAAACAAAAGTGCATACCATAAATAATTATAATCCCCTTGCGGAATGATATCTATACATTCAAAGATTATTCATAAAATATAAAAATCTATTATAAACAACATACCCAATTTCTATAATATTGATGCGAGCCCTACTATTGCCAATACTATCAATATTATTACGCCAAGCCCAGCGAGAACTTCTTCGGCTACTGCTCCGATTATTATAATTGGAACCAAAATTATTCCGCCAGCCAAAAGCAGTAATCCCCATGATATTCGTACAATCTCAACAACCACCTTAATGGCAACCCAACCTAACACAACACATAACAAAACTGTTAACATAGGCAGCCTCCTTCTATATGATAATCCATAAGTTACAATCAGAAGTCATCCCTCTTTAGTGTCAGATTTACTTCTTTTCTGATTATAAAATATCACTTTCTATTGGCGGTTTATCGGACAGCAAAGAACCCACAATTTATGAGCCTTATCCTATATCCTTTAATTTGATTTAGCTAATAGGGCGATTTTATTCATAGACAATTAATATTATGTTTGTATATAAAGCGTAAATATTATCGAACACTCCAAGCCCTGATTTTACTGCTCCTGTCTTCACAAAGTTCCATTTTTTATTAACATATATATGTTTTTAGCGTTCCGATTTTTATTAATATTTTTCATCTGGCTAAAAAAAGTTCCACTTTTTCGTTTTACAAGTTCCAAACTTTCAAAAATTGGTACTTGATTTGGGAACCAGTTTAGAACCAGTTTATTGCCTCTAATCATATTTTATAATTTGTTCGATTTACAAGAATGCTTGTTCGGGTGTATCATCTCTTTGTAAAAACAAACATATTTTCGGGAATGTATGTTTGTGTGTTAATAAAGGAGGTAAGGCAACTGGATATGTCTAAGCATTTACTAATCCCCAAGTGCTACATAGCTATAGATATGAAGTCATTCTATGCATCTGTAGAATGTGTTGCCAGAGGTCTTGATCCACTTAAAGCTAATCTTCTAGTTGCTGATGAAAGTAGAACCGACCAAACCATCTGCCTGGCAGTCTCTCCTGCCCTAAAAGCAATTGGTGTTCCAAGCAGACCTAGACTATTTGAAGCTAAGCAAGCCATAGAAAAATACGAAAGAATCCACCATACTAAGATTCTTTATATTACTGCTGTTCCTCGTATGCTTGAATATGAGAAAGTATCAGCCAAGATTTACGGTATTTTTCTAAAATATGTAGCCCAAGAAGACATCCATGTTTACAGCATCGATGAGAGTTTCATTGATTGCACACCATACTTGCATCTATATGAACCCGCATCTATAAAAACTGGCCAAAGCCCGGCTCACATCATGGCTATGACAATGATTAGAGATGTTCTCAAGCAAACTGGCATTACAGCCACAGTTGGCATTGGAACTAATCTATATCTTGCAAAAGTAGCCATGGATATCGTAGCTAAAAAAGCTCCTGCAGATAAAGACGGTGTACGTATTGCATCTCTTACAGAAGATTCATATAAGACGTTACTATGGCCGCATAGACCACTTACAGACTTTTGGCAAATAGGAAACGGAAAAGCTCGTCGGTTGGAAAAAAATATGATGTACACAATGGGCGATGTTGCTGAACGCTCTCAGTTAGATGAGGAGTGGTTTTATAAAACTTTTGGCATTGATGCAGAGATACTAATAGATCATGCCTGGGGAATCGAGCCTGTTACAATGCATGATATTAAAAACTACAAATCAGATAACCACTCTCTTTCTAACGGACAAGTGCTGCCTAGACCATATAAGTACGAAGAAGCATGTATTGTCCTAAAAGAGATGATTGATATCCTATGTTGTGACATGTACAAAAAGAATCTAGTATCATCAAAATTTACCTGGTGGGTAAGCTACGACTACAAAAGCCTTGAATACTGCCCTCACTACGATGGACCACTAGCTATAGATTGGTATGGTAGACTCCATCCAGCACATTCTAATGGCACAGTAAACCTTCGTAATGCGACAAACACTTCTAAGCTTGTAATCGAAGCAATCATGAATGATGTAATAAAGAAAACTGACCATAGAATACTATTCCGCAGACTTGGCATATGTGCTTGTAATGTTCAAAATGACGGTGGCTATTTTCAAATGGATTTATTCACCGACTATGAAGCGCTTAACAAAGAGCAGCTCATTCATTCTGCACTGTTAGAGGTAAGGACTAGGTATGGAGCAAATGCAATATTAAAAGGCATTAACCTTCTAGAAGGTGCTACCACAAGAGAACGAAATGTTCAAATCGGAGGACATAAAAAATAATTTAATAACCTATATTTTATGAGAATGGATGAAATGATATGATTACAGATAGATACAAAAAAGTGTATGAAATAGGCAAACCAAAGCACTCTCCTTTTGATGATTTTTCAATCAAACATCCGGCTATGGATTTATCCAGACGTGCCAAAATATTCAGCCCTTTTGATGCACTTAAAGGATTTAACGAAGAAATCGCAAGTACAGAGCAATCTTTTGAAGCCAATTACTCTGATTTAGAGCATGTACCTGCAGAGGAATATCCATAGGAGATTCACTATGTGTACTAGATATGCACTTGATATAACTCAACCTGAATTGAAAGAAATCATAGATATTGCAAGAAGCTCACGTCTCACCACTAAGTTTGTAGACACTCATGCAAGACCACTTGTCACTGATGGCGAAGTCCGCCCCACAGATATAGTCCCAGTAATCGCTCCTAATTCTAAAGGAGAAAAATGTGTATTTCCAATGCAATGGGGATTCACTGCCCGGGATAATAAGAGATCATTGTTCAATGCCAGACTTGAAACTGCTAGTGAAAAGCCTACATTTAAGGATGCATTTCAATCTCATAGATGCATTATCCCAGCTGCTTATTACTATGAATGGGAACACTTTAAAAGTCCTGACGGTAAGGTAAAAACTGGTGATAAATATGCCATTCAGCCAGCTGGTTGCACTGTAACCTGGCTCTGTGGCCTATATCGTATTGAAGAAGGTTATCCTGTTTTTGTGATTCTAACTAAAGATCCAACTACAGAGCTAGCTAAGATACATGATAGAATGCCTCTTATGCTTCCTAAGGAAAAGATAAATGAGTGGATTAACCCTTCTTCTAACCCAGTAGATTTGATACAATTTGCTTTATCAGACATGATTACAGAAAAAGTCTAAAATACTAAGATAGGAATATCGTTTTACTATATTTATGGGAAAGTTAATAGAACAGTTAGATGTCATTGCTCAATTTAAGCACAGTGGAGAAATCATTCCCTTGCGTCTTCAAATGTTAAATTCAGCAGGACAGCCCGAATCTTATACAATCAAAGGATACCGAAAGGTAACTAATACAGGTACTTACACTAGTGTAGATAACTTTTTTGTAACTCATAGCACCATCGTATTCGAATGCCAAATTGCTGTAGATAATGAAATAGCTTTAGTGCGTTTATATTTTCAACCTGAAGGTCATCTTTGGTTCATGGGGATAGATTAATAATAGAAGGTATAAAATAAATGAAACTATTTAGTGGTATTATAATTTTTCTTGGAATAGCAAGTGTGTTTGCTCTATTGAGACATATTTATTATATAAAAAAATGTACAATTAAAGTATCTGCTGTAGTTGAAGCAATTGAAGCTTCTCATGCTGGCTATTACAAACCACCACTATTTTACCCAATCTATCGATACAAAGTTGAGCATTGGTGGTATACTGCTCGTTCTCAGGTTGAAATCCCTTTTTGGTACAAAAAACCTAAACTCAAAATTGGCGACACAGCATATATTTGGGTATGCCCTTCTAATCATAAAGTCTGTATTCCAGAAGAATACAGGAACAATAAAAGTGGTCCTAATGATTTGTGGTTTAGTATTATTGGAACATCACTATGTATATTAGCAGTTGCATTTAAACTCTATTAATAAGGCAGCTGTTAACCAACAGCTGTCCAGACTCCATATTATAGATGTCCCAAAATTAGTTACTTCCTATTACTGTTTCTCCTTTGTATGATGCAATTCCTCCAATGCTTTTAGCATTTGTATAACCCATCTTTTCCATGGCACTTACTGCAGAAGCACTTCTAGAACCTCGAAGGCAATATACATAAACAGGCGTGTCTTTGTCTTTAATGATATCAGCTACCTTTTCTATATTCTCAACTGGCACATTTTTACTTCCTGGAATGTGTCCACCTGAATATTCTTCCTTAGAACGCACATCAAGAAGCACTGCGTTTTCTATAGACTTCATGGCTTCTACTTCGGCATTAATATCTACATGTTTGAAAAGATTAAATAATCCCATATTCCACCTCTCAATCCTACGACATTAGCTCAATCAACCGTTCTAACTTTGCAAAGATTTCATCTAAACTAAAATATCCAGATTCACGAATAGCCACTTGTCCTTCTACATATACAACAACTGTAGGAAATGACAAAACATCATTTTGTGCCGCAAGTTCTGGTTGCTCATCAATAGATATATGTCTTGCTTCAATCTGCTCATGATTAGATAACCAAGCTTCTATGCGTTGCCGTATGGCTACACATGGTGTGCACGACTTGGAACTAAATTGAAACAATACTATTGAGTGTTTACAGACTAATTCTTGTATAGTCTCTCCTGCTTTAATATCAATCATACTTACTTTTCTCTACTCTTTATACCATCATAGATTTTCTGCTCTATCTCATCATTAGACAAAGAGTAATACTCAAATTCACTAAAAGCTATAACAACATCCCCAAGCTCTGTTTCAGCAATGACACAGTCTTTTCCTTCAAAGAAAATCTTATATGTCTTTCCAGCTAAAAGCTTTGTGAATTGTCTTTCCTCTAGAAATTCTCTTTCCATAGTAAAATCCCCCTACTATTCCCGTTATTTACTAGGTTTGTAGTTATTTTTATCAACCACAATATAGATATCTTCACCCATCTTCTGCTCAAAATAATCTTTTAGCGCCAAATTAGTATCCCATTTTTCAGGATCATAGTAACCGTATCTTCTTTTAACATCAGACATTCTATCTATGATATCCATAACACCTTCAGCACCACCAATGGAATCACAAAGCTGAATTAACTTATCATATTCATCAAGTTCTATCTTGGCTAATTCTGTTTTTATTAATTCGGTCTCTTCAGCCGTTGTATCAAAGTTGCCAACATAACCATCAATGCTTTTACCATTGAATGAATGTGTAAGACATACTCTGGCTGGTTCGTCATAGCCTAATGACATCATATAAGAATATCCATCAGAAACATGCCCAAGATGACGTTTTCCAAATCTTCTCCCTATGTCATGTAACAAACCTACTACATATGCTTTTTCCGCATCAAGCCCACTTTTAGCAGCAATACATTCAGCACAATGAGCAACAGTTCTGCTGTGATCACCCCATGGCCCTGGGTTCATCTTTTCTGCTTCTTCAAGAAGTCTCATTGCCTCATTTCTAGTTGGATACATATATCTATTCTCCGCAATAATACTTTAACTGTTCTTCTATCTGTTTCTTATAATCAGCAACTACATCTTCAGGACTTGTAATCTTAACGTCAGCACCAAGTCCAAAGACCCATCCAAAAAACTGCTGAGAAACCGCCACATCAACCGCAACAAAACTTCTTCCATTCTCTGCAGGTCTTATAGTCACATCTTTACCGAATCTATCAATGAAGATACTTACCTTATCATCAGGAAATTCGATATGTACTCTTCTCTTGTCTCCATGGAACATAGAGAAGTTTTCTACAACATACTCGCCCATATCAAAGTTCTTAAATAGCTCTTTGCCTTCTCGAAGATCATCAGTTATGCCAATCTTAAGCATCTTATCCACTCTGTAATGCTTAATCTTTCCAGCCTCGCTATCATAGGCAACTAAGTAGTAGTTCTCATCTTCCATTGCAAGGAACCAAGGACTCACCTTGTAGAATGCTCCATCCTTCTTAGGCACTAGTTCCTTATTAGTATTCCATACACAATACTGGAACTTGATTTGCTTATTCTGCTCTATAGCTGTATGAATTCCATCTACAGTATAGTAGATAGACTCATTCATATTTTTAATACGATCGTTTACATATACTTGGCGCTGCAACTGCTTAGCCTGGTACTCACTGACAAAAGTCTTCATCTTTTTGATTAGCTGAGCAGACTTATTCTTAGTGATGAACTTCGATGACTGAATAGCTTCTATCAAAAGCTTAACCTCAGCAAGCTCAAACTCTCTGCTTCCCACATGATAAAAGGTTTCTCTGCCTATCTGCTCTTTGATGACTTCAATTCCAAGCTTGTCATTCATAACTGCAAAGTCATCATAAAGACTCTTTCTTTCTGCAGTAATTCCTTCTTCTTCAAGTTCATGCATTATTTGTTGTAGTGTAAGGCTGTGCTCATCATCAGTCTTTTCCTGCATGATTTTACAAAGATAACTCAGCTTTAATTTTTGATTTGACCCTTTTGGCATAAAAATACCCTCCTGCATATACTCAACTAATTTGAGTATACCACAGAAGGGTAATTTGTTGGACAATATTACTTACCATTCAAACACAGCAAGTCGATTGTTGATATTCTTACCGACGATAGCAAATATTTTTCCACGTATTGAGTATTTCTTCATTTCTTCGTTATAACTTGTCTCTGAAATAAGGCGCATTCTTGGTTCAAGCTCTAAATACTCGAGTCCTGATTTCGTTCCCCAACCAAATGTGGCATTAGTATGTTTCACAGCATCATGATGACTTCCATTCTTTTCAAGGAATGGTGAATGAAGCTCAGCTAAAAGATATCCTTGCTCAAAGCTATCACAAAGCATATTAAGACATGTCTTTACCTGGTCTTTTGAAAAATATTCAAGTACTCCCTCCATAACTACAATATTCATATCATGCTTTGGAAGTTGCTTTGTCCATTCTCCCTCAAGAGCACTTCCCTCAAGCATTGTACATCTATCCCTGTCTGAGTACACTTTGCGTCTCTTCTCTATCTGATCAGGAAGATCTACATCAAACCATGTAATACTACCATTGTCGACCTGAGAAAACTTATCATCAAATCCGCATCCAAGATTAATACAAAGAGCATCAGGATAATTTTCAATAAGTCTTTTTAACTCGTTTTTATAAAGTATAGTCCTTGCAACTACACCTTCATGTGATAAGAACGGGTCATATTTACTGACATCAACTCCAAGTGCATCAATTATCTCTTTTGCCTTTAGGTCGACAATTCTGGCATTTGCCCTAGCTGTCTCACTTGCTTTTATAGCAAGCGGAATAAGTGCTGTTTCCTGTACATCTCCAAAAGTAAGCTCCATTGTTCTCTCCTCCATTTCAATACTAAAGACAACATATTATTCTCATATATTTTTAAAAGGACTTTTTAAGTCTATAGTCGCAACAATCATCACCTTCTGCGACTGATTTAGTCCTCTTGTAATCAACTCCTCTAAATCCATTCATATATTCCTTATCCATGCAACAAATCATCTGAATAGCGTTCGGTGTGCCCAGTTCAAGAGCCTTATCATAGAGTGGGCAACTGACTACATCCATGAAGCATTTGTCTTCAGTAACTAAAAGATTCTCTATTTCATATCCATCGCTCAGTTTTGCAGCAATTCTATCCATCCTCTTCCACATGAGTGAAGGAATGCCCGGAAAAGCAGTAATCTTGCTAAAGATACCTTGTAGTCTGCGTCCCATCTTTGTTCCCAAGCCTCTTGTAACAGCCAAAGCTTCTCCGGGATAGAAATACTCAACTGAACGATACAGTGCTACTGCTGGAAAGACATATGACACACTCGCCTTATCTGCGGATGGTTCAGCAATCCTCAACCCTAAAAACTCATTCTCGGCATAGTTCCAAATATCTTTCGCCCTTGCCGTTCCATATTTTTCTACCAGTTCTGGATAAAAGCGCTTAAACACGAAGGATTTTTTCAGTGTATTACCCATATCTTTCATACTCACCTCATCAAACTTATGAACAGTCCTACAAGAGCTGCAGGAATCAGTGCAAACAACAGCCCCGGGAATATAGCCCCTTTTAAATGGAACCACTTCTGATGGTAAGCCTTGTCCATGTGCTCTGTTCCTTCCAGCCTGAACATTTTCATATTTGCAAATAGCACCCAGTCCAGAAAGAGTGTGTCATAGGCTCCAATCCATACCATGAGTCCAAAAGCGATCGCGAATCCCTGCCAAAATGTAACTGCACCGGCAAGCTTCGCGCATATGGTAAGAATAACTGTAAACATGATTATTCCACAGGACTTCGCCAGTACTACCTTTTTTGATTTATATGAAACATCCACTCTTTCATGTGTTTTGAAGTATTCTTCTTGAATATCAGGCGGGTAATTATGGATACATGCCGGACTGTACATTTTTTCCCCATGAAAAGACACAAAAAGAATTGTTGTAAATAATACTGCAAATACTATCGCTTCAATTACCAATACATACCAAACCATGTTACCTGCTTCCCTCCCTCATAATACGATCATCATAATCCCTGCCAGTCACAGCACGTTCCCGGCAGTAACATAAGTGTCTTTCCCGACATGTTTCCCATCTCTTCAAATTGCATTTTTCATACTCCCCTGTTTTGTAGTATTTCTGATTAAATCCACCATCTTATCCCAGCCTTCCTTGGCCTCTTTCACTATTGGGAATGCCGGATAGCAGTGGAACATGCCTTCGCCTACGATCATCTCATAATCCACTCCATATTTTTGCATGACTTTTTCGAAAGATGGAGCGCAGGCATACAACGTTTCTTCGGAGCCATAAACAAAAGTCACTTGCGGACAATTGGTAAAATCGGCCTTTTGAAGCCATATCATGTATTCAGGAACTGACAAATCGCCATGTCTCATGATATCCACAGCGGTTCTCATATAGCTTGCCGGAATTGCCACATCTTTTTTATCCAGTTCAAGCATTCTCTGCCACTCTTCGTCCGTTTCAACACAGGTTCCGGGCGAAATTGCGAGTATATATCCCGGCATTGGGGTGTCATCATGTCCATCATTGATGTATGGGACTATTCCAAGCGCAAGATTCCCGCCTGATGATGTGCCTAAAACTGAGATGTTCTCCGCATCATAATCCCTTAGCATCTCTTTATATGTCTCGTGGATCATGGCGTATGCTTTTGTCAGAGGATAATCGGTACAAAGTGGATAATATGGCACATACACATCTACGCCTGTTTCCCTGGCAAAGCGCAGTGCTTTCTTGACAGCGTCAGGTCTTGGCGCCATTACCATTCCACCGCCAATGATAAAAAGATTTGCATGAACTGCCTTAGCTTTGTGCTTCATTCTGATCACTGTGAAACCCATTACTTGGATCTTATCTATATCAAAATCAGAATCTTTCAGTTCAGGAATATAGTTTTTGGCATTTGTTTTTTTCTTCTCAGCAACAATTTCTGCGGCAGATTTTCCCTCCCACATCTTTTTGAGTCCTGCAGCTTTTACTACCCGTTTAAGAATTTCGTATTTAACGCTCATTACTTCGTTCCCCACATAAAAAATCTTATTTTTCAAAACAATGTACATATCCAGGCTGCAAGTGCTGATGCAGCCGGGAATATCACAAGAAGCTTCAGCAGCTGGCTCTTGATGTTATATCCATACTTTCTGTTCTTAAAAACGCTTTCAACTTCCGGAAAATAGAACTGAAAAAACTGGAATTTCATGAGCAGGAAGTAGTCAAAGCAGATCATGTCATAAAGCTTGTAAACAGTGAATATAAAGACAAATCTGAAAAAGAACTGTCCAAACGTGTAACCACTCCTGAAACCGTCCCAGATTGAGATAAAGCCTACCCCCAGTATCATCAGAAAACTAAATATCATTAAAGTCCATCCGATTGTCCTGGCGCCGTAGAACAATTCTTTTTCCCTCGGCAAAATAGCCTCCTGCGCTTCTTTCGGTGCTGAAGAAAAGAACTTCTTATCCTGAATAAATGCTACGGCAGAAAACATCATCAGTGTTATCGCCACGCAAAATATTATTGTCAAAAATATAGTTAGAATCATCTCTTATCCCCCCTGCCTTATGACCTTCTCAATCTCCCTCACAAACTTTTCCGGCTTAAATGGAGCCAGCCCTCCGTGGCCTGTGTCCTTGATCTTTCTAAATACTGTATGTGGAAAGATCTTTTTTATATATTCCACATCCCACTTTCTATCTTTTACCTCTTTTTCTGCGACCCAATATTCTATGTATTTACAGTCAGTACGGATATACTTCGGCATGGAATAATTGTTGCAGGATTCAAATGTCCTCCAGATTGTTTTAGCGCTAATCATCTTGAGGACCTTTGCTGCGTACTGCACATCTTCCTCTGACAGTTCATCAGTAGAAAAAGCTTTTTCCAACAGCTTTGCTCCACCAAGTTTTCCTGTGTATATCAACCAAAAATCCTTTATTGCTATCAATCTTGTAACGATCCAAGGAAGCTGATATGGAGTAATACCACCATCGATTACTGCACTCTGTATTATCACTTTGTTGCCTACAAGCATCCTGACTACAATGCTTCCACCCATGGAGCAGCCGTAAAGACACGTCACATTGCTCAGTCCGTTCAGGTTCAGCCATTCTTCCAATTCTGCTGAGATCTCTTCAACACTTGTGAAATCGCTCTTGTTGTCAGGGTCATACCCCGGAAGTGCAGGAATTATCAGATGGTATTTCTTTTCCAAAAGCGGAATCACATACTCGAAGTAATCCCACATAACCACGGACGGATGTAGCAACACTATGACCTTATCATTATCTTTTCCAAATTCATGTATCGTCATTTTTCCTATCATTCCTACATTCCACGTACATTAAAGGTATTGTTGAAGGTAACTGATTTGAGTAAACTGCTGTGAATCCATTATTCCTAAGGAATTTCAGATATCCGTTAGTATCCCTCTCAAGGTCTGTCCACTGCTTTGGAATATCGCCGTATTGCCCGATGTATGCCTTGAAATCCCTGTTGAGCGCACTCATCTCATCGACTGCATTCATCGCATGGTCTGAAGTGCAGAGTTTTCCAAGCTTCGTTGCGAAAATGAATTGATAGAACGGAAGGTATTTCTTTTTGAACTTTGGATTCCTAAAGTCTTTGTCGGAATCAGGCATAATTTCATGCCCATTGTCTTCCAGTACTGTATAAGCCGCAACAGTTGCGTCCATGATCCTGTTGACATAGACTTTGTCGCGCCTAAGCTTTTTTATATCACCATTTGTATAATAACAGGCAAAAGCTATTGGTATTACTGATGCTGCATGGCATATGAGCCAGTCTGTCATATTTGATTCATAGACTACTTTGAAGTTTGTTCCGGAGAATACATTTCTTATAAAATTCTCCTGCGAGGAAGTCCCCTTAGTATTTCCAACTGTTATCTTATTCAGTGACACTGATCTGATATAGTCTTTTTCCCTATGCCCTGCAGACATTGCAAATGCAAACAGCACAGTTTTTTCTGATAGTGCGGATGTAAGCTCGTCTGTCTTAAGATTGTTGCCGACAAATACAATGTTCCTGGAGGCATTATCTTTAAGAGGTTGAACAACACTATCTATCTGGGTATATCTGACCACCACGAATATAACGTCGTATCTATCATCCGATCTCAACCCATTAATCACAGGTATCTTCACATTGGTCTTTCTGCCGAAATAATGATGAATACTAAGCCCATTTCTTTTTATCTCTTCATACCATTTTCCACGTGCAAGAAGTGTGACATCTTTTCCCTGCCTGTACAAGTTGCTTGCAAGATTTCCACCCAACACTCCTGCTCCATAAACAAGTATTCTCATATCATTCCTCTCTTTTAAAGGTCACAAAGATGAGCCCTGCAAACAGAGCACATAATACTGCTCCTGTCAGCATCCATAGGGATAATCCATAATCAGTATTTGAAAGGATTCCATATATTGAAATAGGTATTCCAACTAGTCCGCCCAGCGACAATGCTCCAAAGCCCCTGTGCAGCCTTGCCGCTGTAAGGATGCGGTTAAGCCCTGCCGCCCTCTCACTAATAAGTTCCAACACGCCAATCATCATGAAAATTGCTACTATGACAGAAAGTACGGCATACATATTCGCCTCTTGCCTCAAACATTTCACTGTACAAACGATCCATATTATCCAGCCTGCATTCCCCGGCAAATCATATATCATCCACTTAGCAGTGGATATCTCCGTTCTATATATCCCAATGCCAGGTTTCCACGGGATGCATCTGTTTACGTTTTTCTTATACTCAGCGTACTCCTCACCATATAAATCCAAAAGCCACTTCTCTTCCGTTTTTATAAGTGCAACTGTCATAATAATCCAGTCAACTATCGGAAAAAGTAGCAGCCATGCATTATGCCACATAAGGGTAATCCCAGATAGCGCAAACCACCAGCCGCTGTACATCGGGTTCCGTACCCATGAATAAATGCCATTGGTCTGAAGCCTGTTCTCTGTTATAGAATCATCCATATCTGACCGGACAGCTCCTATATACCATACACCGATTCCCATTATTATGAGTAATGTACCAACCACTCGGAAAATAAGTATCCATGAATCATACAGAATTCCTATCTTAAGCACATAGCCAAACAAGATAATTCCTATTACATTGACCATAGCAATTCCATAAACAATATATGGCCCGACTCCAAAGAGAGGGAGTTTCTGCCCTTCTTTCATGTAGTTCTTTAACATTTTCTGATCACCTCATCATGACATGCAGGCCCATCTGATAAATCCGAATGTCTGATAAACTCTACATGCCGTGTAAGTCCCGAATAGGCTCTTGTATCTGTATTACAGAATATTTTACAAAGCGGTCTTATCCCATAGGTTTCAAACATTTCGACATACATACACTTTGAAATTCTATATTCTACCTTGTCTCTGGTGACATTGAAATAATCATAGGTTATGCTGCCATCAGTCATTCGTTTTTCATGGTCGCCGATATTCCACTTTCTGGCAATATCAAAACTGTTCGGAAGTGCGTTGATTATTGCAATTATCACATTGAAAAATGTCCTTCTTGCCTCAAAACCAGCGTTTATATAATCCATGATATCTGTGTCAGAAAAGCCAAATTGCTTTAGTTCCAGACACATTGCAATTACCGCATATACATGAAGCGTACTTGTTGATGGATAAACATTGTGTTTCCTAAAATCATCAGAGGCATACATCTTAGAAAGTCGGACAGCGTATGCTTCAACTCTGTCATCGACATTATTAAGTCCAGTTTTTTCAATGGCCTTTCGATATATCTTTTTATAGGCTTTTATCTTTCTGTCCATCCCTTATCCTCCAACTTTACTGAGGATTCGCTATCTTATCCGGCACAATCCAGTAGTCGCAGATAGAACCGCCTGTGGCCAAGGTATAATCTCTGTGTAACACCCCATGTTTTGCCTCTGTCGTATAGTGGTCTATCTCACAACAGACAGGAAGTATTTCCAAGAATCCGTTCTTTCTAGCAAAATCATTTAATGGGCAACGCGTGAAATGATAATAGATTCCATCCTTGTGCTTGTTTTCAAAATTGAAATCCCAGGTCTTGTCTTTATATTCTGGATGTTCATCAGCCCATTCCTGCATCTTATGCATCCTTTCATCACCCTTTTTTAGAGTTATTGGATCATTTAAATCTATTGAACTCAAGAACTTACTAACTGGAGGGGTCGTCATGAAATCTTTAATTACTTTTCTATATCCCTCATAATCTATAGCCCCATCAGCAGCTTTCCATATGGCAAGAAAAACAAAGCACATATAAATGTTTCCTGCCATTGGATTGTCGTAGCCTATATCCTCACATTTTTCAAGCATATCTTTATAGATAGGCTTAGCACCCTTTAGAGCTTTTCTGGTTACTTCTTTACCAAATTGATTATTGAGATGCTTGCGTAACAATAGCGAAAAAATCATATAGTACTTTCCCGTGTACTTCATCATATCCTCGTCCCTCCCCTTACAACAAATTAACCTATTGCTTCAATAAATCTCTCTGGCTGAAATGGAGCCAAACTGGCATGACCGTCTATCTAAGAGCTGCAAAATATTCCTGCCTTTCCTAAATAGAATAATATCACAACGGGTTAGATATTACTAACTGCATTTTGAATAACTTAAAATCTTTTGATATCCTGGGGAAAGGGGGTTCGGGGGAAGGGCAAGGCTCGGACATCCCCCGAGCGCACAACCTCCAACTCACCAAAACACAAAAAGACCAGCCGAAGCCAGTCTAATTGCTTTATCTATTTTAAAGGAAGGGTTACTGAGCAGATTAATGAATTCTGCTCAGTAATTCTGTTCCTCAGAACAGCATTTTTATTTCATAAAAATACTGCCATTTACGATTCTCGAAAAACTGATGTTTTTCAAGAATCTATGCAACTTTGGAAAGTCCTGTGGCATCATACTTGTAAACCGAATCAGTAAGCTTATCGCAAGGTGCAACCTCTGTAGCATTTACAGTCTTAACAAGCTCTAAAAGCTCAATAGCCGATGGGCCAAATTCGTCCTTCAATACGAGAATTTCATGTACGCTCGATGGAAGAATAAAGAAATCACCCTCAAGCTTTTCTCTAAGCTTCCCTAAGAATTCAGAGCATAAAACTCCTGCACCATGAATCATATTTTCAGATGTAACCACATAAATTTCAGGTAATCCAAAATCTAAAGGTGCTTCCTCTCCCATCATCATAGCTAAAGCTTCCTCTAGTGTCTTTGTATCAAAATCCATATCGTGACTTACTACATTGAATAAATCTTCCTCTGTAAGGCCAACCTTTGTAAGCACTCCATCCCTAATAAGGAAAGAACCTTGGCCACCATCAATCTCACCAACTTCGACTCTGTATACAATAGCCATATCTAAATAATCTCTGTAAACAACACCTGGCTCTAAAATCACATTCCCTGCAGAAACCATCTGAGCCTTAACATGACCTAAAATATAGTCTTTATCTAAGATGTTCTCCATATTTATAGAAGGAACCTCTCTTGAAATAACCTCTAAAGCATACTTCATAACCTCTTCAAAGCTTGATAGCTCTCCTACATAAATAGTAGGACAAACCATCCTCTCTTCATCTATCTTCTTAATAACAAGACCTGTCTTAACCTCATTGTTCTTGTTAACTTTAGTCTTTTCCACAAAATACCCCTTATCCTTAAGCTCTCCATTAACCTTCTCAATTAATCCCTTTGTAACTCTCATTTCTAAAATCTCCTTTAAAATAAATATCTTTCCTTGGACAAACCAAACTCCTTAAGGTATTGGCATAAAAGCCAAACACATAAAGAAAAACAATGAACAAAATGAAATCCATAAATGGTCACTAAACTTCATAATCACACCTACCTTCCTATCAAATTCAAAACCTAAATCAGCCCCAACCTAAAGCCTTGAAACCAACTTCAAATCTTTGAAAATCCTATTTTTCTTCCGGCACCGAAGCCGGGAATTTGGAGCCCTATTTAGATTTAGCTTTTAGTTTTCCTATAAATCCTTTCTTTCAATATTTTTTCTTCCGTATACCTCGCGGTTTATTCGTTTGCCCGGAGACAAAAAAGGACATAGACCGGCTGCTATCAAGGGTTCGAAGAACTTGTCTTGCCCTTGATAGTAGCCGGTCTATGTCCTAACTTTTTGTTGGAGTGGCAAATGAAGAAACCGCAGGGGAAGGGAAAATGTAGAAAGGTTTATGAAAACTGAAAGATAAATCCCCCATCGGCGTAGCCGATTATAATCCTTCCTTGTAGCGAAGCGATTGGTCTGTGGAGATGGGCAGACCTGGGTCTGGAAGACCCTGCTAGGAATGGTACAAGTATCCATTTTCCGTTTCATATACTCTAGCCCCAAAATCACTAATACCCCAATTTCTTTTCAAGATATGCCTTATTAACGTTATAGAATTTTAATATTCTTGACACCGTACGGTATTTATAATATTATCTTACAGTTGCAATTTAGAAAGGTAATATATGAAAAAGCAATTAACTTTGGTATTAGCACTTAGCACTATGCTTAGTGTAGCTCTCACAGGCTGTGGTTCATCAAAGAATGATAATGGAACCTCAGCTGCTAGCACAAACAATAGTACAGAAGAAACATCATCTTCTTCTGTAGATACAAGTAGCTTTACAGACTTTACTGTAGAAGGTGCTGAACATAAGGTAACCTTCAAGTATGATAATGAGGCATATGAATTAGAAGAAGCTACTTTAGAAATGCTTGATTCAGTAAATAAATGCTATGTTGCAGATAAGCTTGGCTCTGTAACAGTATCAATGTCACATTATAATGGTCAGGATATGACAGCAGAAGATGCTGAAAAGAGAATGACAAGTAATGAAAACATGATGAATTCAATTCATGATTATACTTGTGAAGCATATTCTAACAGCGGATTTGATGGATATGTGGAGACCTATTATAACAATACAACCAATTCAGCTAATCGCTATTATGTATTAACAGATGGAGACTTCTATATGTACGTAGAAGTAAGCTACCTACTCTCTGACCCATTTGATTTAGAATTTTCCGTAGAAACAATGTAACATCCCCCCATTGCAACACCGCCCCTGATAAAACAGGGGTTTTTTTAGTATCCTAAAAAAATACCAAAAAATACATTAAAAATCAGGGATTATTTTTTATTCCAGCCATTATTTAAAAAAACAGGTTTACAAAATAAAGATTTATTTCTTTTTACCTGTTAGAGAAAAAGGAGGAAATAAAAATGACCCTAAAATACTTATCAAACAACAAACTTCAGAAAATTACCAACACACTTTCAAAGGAGGCCTTTGACAACCCATATCCCTACCCAATCATCTTCGTAGACCCAAAAGAGGTTAATACAGCTCGCTTCTATCCTTGTGTAGATATCCCAGGAGGGCATGAAGACGAATGCTTCATCGAAGTGTCAAAGAAACTTCGAAAAGCATCTCCTCAGACCTTCATACGTTGCCTACTATCTTGCCTGAAAGAGTACAACGACTGGTGGTATGGCTATGAAGTTCGTTGTGCCCTCACTCAAGAAGATATAAATAATCTAATAAAGACCTTAGATGAACCCTAATCAAATATAAATGTAGATAAAAGCTATTTTCTCTTATGGTAGAATAACTATATATCTTATATGCATAAGGAGAACCCTCTATGAAATTACCATATGACGCGTTTGAAAATAATTCCATCATGCAACAAGCTGGAGATCTAATTGCTAAGAAATATGCATCTCTTATTGTTGAGGATCAATATAACCGTGAAAACGGCATTATTATCGAACCTGATACAACGGGTGTAGACTTCTACTTTCTGCAGGATTTTATGACTGATGAAATGTATGTAGATTTTCCTGTAATTGAACAAGATTTCATGGCTCATTGTGGTAGCAGATTAAAAGAATTTGATGATGTTTGTTGGTATGACCAGACATATATAGGTATCTCAAGACCTGTAGATGTCATGTATAGCAACGTCCTTAGATTAATATTCAATGGTGCTAAATTAGGAGACTCTTATTGCCTAGAATTAATCAAATCTTTGTATAAGACATATTACAAAAAAGAATATCGTACGTTTAAAAAATTCGATGTCTTCGCACCGGAAGATATTCTATGTATTACAGAGGACGACGAAATCTCTATGAATAGAGATTATGCTATAGCCCGTGTCATGTGCATGGCACTCTTCTTCAATAAAAAACTAAGTGATGATTGCGCCTTATGGTATAAGATTTTTGACATGAAAAGGGAAGAATTCTATAAGCTTGTAGACCTTGCCATTAATAGAATTGATGTTAAGGAAGAAACAATGGAAGAAGCTGCAAGGCAGATTGATGAATGGAATGAGAAATCTCTTAAAGACGAATCTACTATACAAACCTATAAGGATATTATTGAGTTTTCAAATGCATGTTTTCATATTGCAGGGTACCAAGATGACTATGATAAAACCTGCATGACTATGTTCCAAGGTGGTAGGCTTCATTTAATCATTACACTTTCAATCTTAAAGACATTACATCCTAAGCGTAAATATACTTTTGAAGAAGTACAGGTATGTACTCGTATCCGTGACTTAATAGTAGCACTAACTGATACCGCTCATGATTTCGACTATGAGACCAGCTACTTGTTAGGCACCGATTTAGATGAAGCAGACTTAAAAGAGGTAGTCTTTAAACCATTAACAAATATAGCTGAAAATAAGTCTACTAAACCAAAGGAATTAGTTAATACAGCTCCTGTGTCTTGTGGTAATGCTTCAAATGAAGACTATCTAAAGGAAATTGCAGAGCTACGAAATAAGTTAAATAAAGCCGAACAAGATATCCAATACCTTCGTAGTAACAATAAAAAAGCAAAAACCGAAGCTGCTACTTTTGAATCTTTAAAGAATCAGTTGGAAGCAGAGCACGAGGAATTAATCCATCTTAGAAACTACGTTTACAATCTTACTGACGAGACTGTCCCAGAATCTAATACAAACGTAGAGCAACTGAAAAAAGCCATCGAAGACAAAAACATCCTTATCATCGGAGGCCATCCAAACTGGCACAATAAGCTTAAAACCTTATTCCCTAACTGGAGCTTCATAGGCGTAGAGAAGTTCGCTTCACTAAACCCTGCAACAGCCGATGGCAGGGATAAAGTATACTTCTTCAGTAACTTTATCGGTCACTCAGAATACTACCGCTTCACTTCATATATGCAGAAGCACGACATCAACTATGGCTACTTGAAGGACACCAACACTGACAGTAATATCAAGCAAATATTCGAAGAGCTTAAGTAAACAATAAAGGCGGAGCAAGAGCTCCGCCAAAAAATGGAGTCCACAATGTGGGCTCCATTCTCAACTAACATATTAAATTGAATATAGTAACAACCAATGCTACCGGAGGAATCATGATTAGCAACATGCTCGATAAACAACTACCATTAGGCTTATTACCACCACTTCCACCACCTTTATCTTCCTCGTCTTCTTCTAGAATAATCTCTGTAAGAAGTATATCATCCATACCAATGTTACCATCGTTATTCCAATCCATACATACCTCCGATAAGTTCTCTACCTACTAATTATCCTTAACGTTATATTTGGTATTTATTGAGCGTAATAATTCAAGCTCAACCTCTTTAAATTTTTCAGTCTGATAGAAATACAGCTTAATCTCTTTGTTTTGCTTTGCGCATTCTAAAACTACTTTATTCATCTTGCAGTTAGTAGTCTGTCCACCTTCAAAACAATTCCTAGCTGATATGACACCATATCCTGTATTGAAGCGATTTCTTAGATTCGCAGTTTCACCAATATAGATAATCTCATCGTCTACTATCCATAAATATACACCCGGTACCTCATCGGCAGAAATCTTAAACTTACAGAATGTGCCTCCACCATAGCCATGCAATTTTAGATTATGCATATTCTGATATCTTGACTGTGGAGCATCTTCGATTACTAGTCCATTGGAATCACGCTCTACATCAATAATCTGCAGAAACATAAAGTCGTAACCGGCAACATTAATTGTTTCCTGTGCTGAAGGTGCTTTGGATAAAATTATTTTCTTGCTAACATCACTTTTGGGAGAAGGTTTCCGATTTGTAGTATGAGATAGTATTTCTCCAGTAGATACCTTCCTAAATTCAATTTGCTTTCTAATTAAATCCTTTTTGGAAACAACATAACCCGCATCTATCCATGAAAAAGCATGAGAATGCGAATTGTTTCCACTAGACCAAAATGCCCCATGATTATATGCAGAATTAGGAAGTGAAAAACCTAAAATCCCTTCTATTTTCTCAAATGAAAGTGATATTACTGACTTATTGCAGCATCGCAAATAGTCTCCTAAAGGATCATACTTACTCATTACAGCTGTTCTCCTATAGCTTCAAACTCTTCTCTTCTATCCATAAAAAATTTATAGTATTCTTGTACATTTTTTAGTAGATGCCAGTCATTTGGCCCAGCTGGATTCTTATCCAAGTCATAAACTAAAGCATCTCGTATAGACAGTATAAATGGTGAGTGTGTTGCAATTATAAACTGACATCGAAATCCTCTAACTGACTGCTCTAAGAAATTTACCAATTCCAACTGCATTTCTGGAGATAAGCTATTCTCTGGCTCATCTAGAATATAAATACCATTCTCTTTTATCTTTCTAGTAAAGTATCTAAAAGCTGATTCTCCATTTGAATACTCTCTGACATTGTCTATTAACGTTTTTCTTATATATTGAGACTGAGTCTTTGATTTAGCTGCATTGTGTTTTCTCAACTCCTCGATATCATCGATAGATTTAAGCTGATATGAGCTATACTTATAATCCATGTATTCTTCAAATCGATCTTCCCGTTTATTATCAATACCCTCATTCAATCTTCTGATATCAAGCATATAGTCAAAGATATCATCAGAAGTAATTATCACCTTCTCGTCCATTTGAGCATTGGCATAATCTAAGTCGCAGCGCTCTAGATAGTCCTCATAGAAATTAGAACGATTATAAGGAGCCATTCTCGCGGCACCAATCTTTTCCGCAATTATATTTAGCATAGTAGTCTTTCCTGAACCATTACCACCATACAAAATAGTTATGTCCTTAAATCTAATTTCTTCTATCCCTTTTTGTGGCAATAGCTGAAAAGGGTAGAAGCTATCGTAACAGGTTCTTTTTATTGAATTTAAAAACATTTCCTCAGCTAGACCTGAGGCAAAATAAAAGTTTTTCAAGTATACCATTCGTTTAGTTCCTCATCATATTATGTCTAGTCTCACAGAATATGTGATATACATGTTGTTCAATTCATAATCCTACAAATTCAAATTGTCCTAGTCGGTATTCTCTTCTGTAAGCTTATCTATTATTCGTTTTATAATTTCCGAAGATATATCATCTACTCTGTAACAATTACCAAATTCCTTACTGTTATAAATGTAATTATTTCTGATATACAACCCCAAAGAAAAGTGATATTCAACTGGCCTCGGATTCTTAATCATATATTCCTTAGACTCCTGGCTCAATTCCCCAATAATTTGATTTGCCACTTTATCAACGTTCTTATCTAGGTCCTTCCAATTAGTCCCATACATTGATACATACACCATTTCTTTTATTTGTTTTGTTAAATCAGTATCCATATTTTTCTCCAGTATAGTAAGTGCGTATTGTGATTTAGGATATAAAATGCCTATAAAACTCGATTTTGCAGTGTTTTATGCTCTTTGTTCTTTCTAATATTTTTTTATTTATTAAGACTTATCATCTATTTCTTTCAATCGCTCTAACCACTTTATGACTGTTCCATCTTTTAATGCAGCGAGCAAAGTACCCTCACAGAATCTCTCTCCACGTAGTAGGCCTGTAAACATGGCCATTACTCCCTGTCCATCCATGTTTGAAACATCAGCCTCTATTAAAACGTTATATTTCCATTCAAGTCCTCTGTCCTCTAATAATTGATTATAATTCTTCAATTCAAAATCAGGATTATCATCAGTAAACTTTATAATGGCCTCAATCAATTGATGTACAACATTAGTATGTCTAGGAAAAGGCATCTGCTTTGGATCTTCATTTGTCCCAGCATGGGTATTATCAAAAATCCACTCCCCATATGAATCTGTTCTTAAAGGCTCTAATAAAGCTATTAACTCACTATATTTCCCCATAATTACCTATACCAATCCTTCTATCCATTCTTTCTTTGGAATAACATCAAGCCATTCACAAGGAATATCATCCATGCCATAGCATGCCCCTGCCAAGCCGCCAGCTACAGCCCCAACAGTATCAGTGTCATCTCCTAAATTTACTGCTTTTAAAACACACTCTGCATAGGAATTGGTATTAAGGAAGCACCATATAGCTGCCTCTAAAGTATCAACAACATATCCGCTACTTTTAATCTCATTTTCTGAAAGCTGCATGAATGAATCTATATCCCATATTCTTTCAAAGGATTTAATCTCTTCCTTAATAAGCTCATCAGATTCTTTTTCTTCAAGATACTGTCTTGTCCAATCAAGGCTCTGTTTAACTTCATCTAGCTTATCCATATCGCTGAGTAAAATGTCTGCAACTAGTTTACTATAGATAAGACATGCCAGCTTACTGCGTGGATGTGCATGTGTTAGGGCTGACATATTGTAAATGTACTCCACATCATTTACGTTCTCCCACGCAAGACTTTCTTTATGATGTAAAGCTGTAGGCATCGCTCTCATCAAGGAACCATTACCGTTATCCCACTCAGTAATACCACCGCTCAAAAGTGGTTCTGCGCCTTTACCATACCTAATCAAGGCTCTTGCAGTAGCCACACCATTATCAAAGTTCTCACCATAAGGTGTATATTCTCCGTACATAAGCCAATTAGTAAATTTATCCATTAACTTACTATAGTCTGGCTCAGTATCCCCTGCTTCTTTGTACCATTCCAATGTTGCTATTGTCATACTTGAATCATCTGACCAGGTACCTGCTGGCTGATTATGTGTACCATAAGCCCGCATACCAGTAACTGGATCTGCTTTTCTTTCCTCTCGACTCGTAAATTCCACCGGTACCCCTAAAGCATCTCCAACTATAACACCCATTATTGCGGAATGATCATTTCCTTTAGTCATATTTCTCACCCATCCTTTTTTTATTAAAAGCCTCATACAACTTTTTGTAGTAATCCGTATAATCCTGGTTATCCGATAAGCCTGAAACGGATCCATCCCCAGCCTCTATGATTCGCCAACTTCCGTCTTCAAGCTCCGCATAATCAACAGTGTAATAGCAGCTATTCAGGTTAGCATACTTCTCTACAAGTTCTTGAGGCGGCATTTTAGAATCTATACCCTGCCCTGAATTTCTACTAATAGTTAAAGGCTTATTGTTTACATAGAAAACCCTATACTCATTTGTATTACCATCTTCTCGTCTGAATGAAAGATATTCCTTAATACAAATTCCACCTGTAAGTAAGTCACCTCTATATTTGTAGAATACTTCCATCCATGAGTCGAATTCGTCTTGCTTCAAGACTTTGGCATCAAAATATCTCGGAAACTCTGTTCCTTTCACAGACTTAACGTAATCTTTTACCATGAATCTATCAAAAGATTCTTTTAAGTGTTCCACGCTGATTCTCTCATGTAGTTTGAAGATTTCCATCTTTGCCGTATCTTCCTTAACATACTCATATACATTTGGAAAGATATGCATAAGTTCATATTCTTTTGGAGATGTGGCAAGCTCAATGTTATTGTCTTCGAGTTTCTTATAAAACGATTCATATTCTTCTGGTTTCATCATCCAGCCGCGATAAACTACTTTAGTCATTTCAGCAGGAATTTTATTAAGAACAAGCTTTCCCTGGTTAAACCATTTTTCATACCCAAATATAATTACATCAAAGAGACCTGTTGCTATAACTGCATCATACTCTGCTTGTAAATCCTCATCTACTTTCTGAGTATTAAAAAAGCTGGATGGGAATAGTATTGTTTTAATCATCTTATCTTTCCTCCGCTTCTGTATCGTAGAATACTAATATTGTGCCTTCCTCACACAAATCTAATGCTTCATTAAAATCCTCTATATTTAAATAGCTGTATGTCATTGCAATACCATCTTCATACTCTCCATCTGTATGCTTGGCAACATCCACTTCGTCAAAGGTGTTTTCCCATAGCTGAGCTTTCGCACCAAAGAAATGAAAATTTCTTACTCCAGAATCAATATATTTTTCAGCAAATGCTTTTATATAGTTCTTATCCTCTATCTGATTTACTTTGAAGAATACATCAACATCAGGTCTAAGGCATTCTGGTATGTCATCTTGTGGTGCTATTAGCTTTTCAATCTGCCTTTGGAAAAACTTCTGCGATTTGGAGTAAACCATATTTTCATTTGATATTTCATAATTATCTACGTCGCATCTATTCAGAATAATGGTCTCTTCAATTGGATCACCCATGGTCCAGTAATAGTGCCCATCCAGCTCGTAGTATGTATGCTCTTTACCTGCAAACTTACACTTAAATCCATAATCTCTGATGAATTCCACAAACCATACAAATTCTGCTTTGCCCTCTTCGTCAAGCTCGTTCTTTACGTAATATTCATGTGGAGCAAAGTCTGCATAGGTCTTAGCAAATGTCCAAGGATATTTCGATACAAACTGGCGAATCCTATCATTATCATCTTTAAGCAAAACCTCTAACATCTCTTTAGAGAAATATCCCTTTGGTTCAACATAGGTAAAATCTTTCTGATTCATACATTCCTCCATGATTAAAAATGCAAATTAACAAACTCCCATATTTTCCCTGTTAAGTTTTCTTTTTCATTACCTGTCCAACCCCAGAATATTTCCTCATGGTAATCACTATAGATAAACCTAACCTTACGCTCGCAATCATCAACTGTATATCCGCACTCAGTGGCATTTCTAACAAACTCATATAATTCAGAGAAAAATGCCTTCATCTCTGGTTCTTCGACCTCTACTTTATATGGACTAACATGTTTTTTACTTCCATTAAGAGTTCTATATCCTTTAATCCCCTCTAACGATAGTTCAACATTGTCAGACCTCATACATTTACAATCAGGGAAACTGTATAGGCGTTTAGTCATAATTATCTTTTGAATATTATTAATTGATTTCATATTGTTACCCCCTCGTATCTTTCAAAGACAATTTAGGCTCCTCTTCTGATTATAAGTGTACTCGACATCATTCCAATAAAATGGACACCTCAGAAACCTTGAAAATACAAGAAATAATAGATATTCTCTATGTATAAAACTAAGAAACAAGAGGTAAACTATGCAAATCAGAACTGCTACTATAGATGATCTAGCTGCAATAGCAGCTGTAGAATCAGAATGCTTTCCACCTACAGAAGCTGCTACAGCTGAAGAATTTAAAGAACGCTTAGAACATTATGCTAATCACTTCTGGCTCATGTTTGATAATGATAAGCTTATAGCTTTTGTTGATGGTTTCTGCACAGATATTCCAAATCTCACCGACGTCATGTATGCCAAAGCGGAGATGCATAACGAAGACGGTATATGGCAGATGATATTTGGTGTTAATACTCTTCCATCATATAGAAACCATGGTTATGCTGGAGAACTAATACAAGCAGCAATAGCAGATGCTAAAAGTCACGAAAGATCTGGACTAGTTCTTACCTGTAAAGATAAGCTAATTACTTACTATTCAAAGTTTGGTTTTATAAATGAAGGTATAAGTGAATCCGTGCATGGTAATGTCACTTGGTATCAAATGAGGTTAACCCTATAAGAAAACTAATTCTATTTGGTGATTCAAATACATACGGATATGATCCAAGGGATTTCCTTGGTGGTAGATATTCTGAGAATGAACGTTGGGCTACTATTGTTCACAACACCCTAGCAGACCGCTTTGATGTCATCGAAGAAGGAATGAACGGTCGCCATCTCCCCTCTGTAGAGTATGGCTACTTCACAAACCTTCTATCAGACCTTTCAGAAAATGATATCTTTGTTATGATGCTTGGTACCAATGACATCCTGCTAACCTACAATCCCAACGTAGAGCTAGCTGTGACAAAGCTTGATAGAATCTTAAGCTATGTCAAAAAAAACTGTAAAGCTCAGTTCATCCTAATAGCTCCACCTTACATCAAAGTAATGGAACCAGAAATGCAACGTTACCATAATTGTTGCATAGAGATGAACCAGCGCTCCCTTGAACTAGCAAAACAATATGACATCCCTGCCATCAATGCCAGCGAGTGGAATATTAAAATGGGTTCTGATGGAGTTCATTTCTCTATTGAGGGACATAAAAGATTTGCTGAATGCTTTATAAAAAGCCTGGAAAATTTCTTGTAAGATTATGTTGATGTTCGATTGTTTTTAACATCCTCTTTTGATAGACTTAATTCCGGTGCTACCATTTTCGGGTAGGCGGCTGGTCTTCAACTAGAGGACTGTGACCTCTATTTAGAATAATCTGTCTTTGAGCAGAAATATCTATGGAGGAAAACATTGATGTTAACATTGGAGCAATTTGTAGCTATTACTGGATTATTATTTACAGCATTTGGAATCGGCTACAAAGTTGGCCGAGATAGCAATGCAAAGAAATAGCCGTCCTGCAGCCTGGAAAACTTAGGACGGCTTAAAACGTTTTAATTAATCTAGGCCACCGTCTATCGGTAGTGCCTTTTCTTAACTCATATTATAAAGACTATGTGCTTATTTGTAAATAACTATTGAACTTTTCTGTGGTCTACGTGACATTTCATAAGGTAGTGAATAGACCACAATTTCACATCTGCAACATCCATTTTTCACAGATATTTCTCCACTTTTAGTAACACTAATTGAATTTGAAGTGGCAAATATTTACAGCTTAATCGTTATTTTATGACTATCATTTGATTTCATACCAGAAATGAACCAACCACAAGATATAACCTAAAAAAAGGTATGTCACATAGTAATGACACACCTAAAACTATTCTTCTATAGTTATTAATCCCAATGTTAGCGATAAGATATTTGCCATAGTATTATTAATGTTATCAATCAACTGTAAAAACTTCTCATGGCTAATAATCCCTGTCCTCTTGCCATTATGAATTACTTCATGAAAAAGAAAAAGCTTACCCTTCCCCATATGATTTCTCTCATAATCCAAAAATAAAGATAATGGAGCCGTCTCTTTGCAGGTATACACTTGATATTCCTTTACACTAGTCAATTCATTAAGATTTGTTGTACTTTCTATTTCCCTACACTTATTTCCATTGTTCGCATCAGATAATATATACCTAATTCTGTCACTTTCTGTAGTCTCATTTTTTGTCCAGATAAGATATGGTAAAAAACTCAAATTCAAATTCTCAATGCTGGTAACCAAATCAACAACTATCTTATATTTTGTATGAAGGATGTGATATTCTTGCTCTTCCTTGGTCTTGAAATCACTATGCCCCAATAAATATTCCGGCGTTACCTCCAAGTACTCACATAATGGTATTATTACATCCTCTGGTAGCTTAGCCTGATAGTTAAGCATCCTGTTAACATGCTTAGGATGATACTGTATTATTTCCCCTATCATTCCATCTGTAATATTTCTTTCTCTCTTAAGTTCCTTAATTCTCCTTACAGCCTCTTTCAACTTTTTTCCCTCCAAAATGTTACCATGGGTAGTTGTTTTATCTATCAACTCCAGTTATTTCAACGCAAAAACTAGATTCTTGCGGTTCAGTTTCTAAGCAGCAGGCTGTATAATATACCCTATTGGTGAATAAAGTGTGATAAATGTTCAAACTTTTTGTTAATTGCGGTATTTTGTAACGTTTTTATTTATCAACGGAGGAGTATATGAATAAGTTAACCGCTGTACATGCCTATAAAAGGCAATTTAATCATCTCTTGGTGCAGGAGCTTAAATTGCACCTTCCAAATCAATTAATCTCACTTAGAGTTGAGGAGACTGAGGATGAAACATTAATCTTCGCTCAGTTCGGAGACAGTGATGATCTGGCGCTTTTTCCTATAAGCCAAGATATGACTGTTTTTATTGAACTAGCAACCAATGCCCCTGTAGAAGTGGTAACAGACTGGTTCAATAATTGTACCATGAGCTTAGCTAATGCTATAACTATAGCCTATGATGAGTTCATGACTAACTTAAATCTATCTACATCTATAAACACACTCATTGAAATGGTCAATGAAATGAAGCACAACATCCCAGATAAAAATGTAAAATTCGTACACCTAGAAAAAGAACTTCTGAGATAGAAGTTCTTTTATATCGTACGGTATATAGTTTAGGCAAAAAAAATTTTGCGCCCCGTTTTAGCGTAAGCATATTCCTCAAGAATCTGCTTTACCTCTCGGGTATTGACGGTTTTACCTTGCTTTTGGCAAAAGGTTCTAAGGCTGCGACGTGAAATCTTTCTAATTTTACCAGTAGCTGTAGTATGACACTCATCCACATGCTTAATGAGAGCTTTAATTAGTTCATTGATTTCTTCTTCTGTAAACCTTAGATTCTTCGCAATCTGCTGACATACATTTTCTTCTTCAGGACAAAACTGCTCAACAGATATGTTTGCTGTCTCATCTTCGAGGGTTTTATTTATAAATCCCTCGTTACTGTCGAAGCTAACACTATTTGAGAGCATATAGAAAACGTCAAGTTCACTTTTCCTCGCAGATGATATTTGTCTTATTTCTTCAGTAGTAAGCGTTGTTTTGCCATCCATATCGCAATTAGCCTCAAGTGTTTTCTTGATTCTTTCCATACGTTTCTTAGTTGCTGCAGGACAGCTTATAATAGCGTTCTTACCTAGTACCTCATTATAAAGGAAATGCATTAGGCTATTATATACATATGGATAATTCAGCCCACCATAAGTGTATTTGTCTAATGGATAAGTAGAGCAAATTCTATATAGCTCAATTATTAGCTCATTATATAAATCATTTTGATCTACATACCTATAACCGGAAAAGTTGATTTTATAAACAAAGGAAGATACCTTATGTCCCATTAGTAGGAACATATAAGTAAAGATGTTGTTAACACCAGCCTGGCAAGCCTCTATTATTACTCTTTCTTCATCAGCGTTAGCATGAATTAAATTGTAATAATCTGTCTCAAGCCACTTTGCTCCTGAGCTGATATTATTTAAAGCATCCATGAGAGAACCATCCCCCTGTGCTGCAACATTAATAATTCTATTTTTTAGTAATACGAAAGTATCTTCATCCATCCATTGGAGTTGGCAGAAAGGTACTAGATAGCTTCTTTCATATTTAATTGCTATGTGATCTACTAACTTTCTCTCCTGCTCACTTAACTGGACCTTTGGAGTTGTAAGTTTTAATACTTCTTTAATAGAGTTTTCCTTTGCATTCATATATCCATCCTTTCGCGTTTAACTACACCGTACGATATTTATGCGTTATAAAAAATATATATCGTACGGAATTGGAACTTGAATATAATATCATCCTATTCCGTACGATAATAGTGGCAAATTTCATTATATTTTACGCTTTATATCGTACGATATTGTCAATATATAACAATTTTGTACTTAATACGCTCTTTTTGGATGGGATTTATATCAATATTTTGGTTATTATCACCCTTAAATATATAGGTGCCATCTTCATTCTTAGCATATACTCGATGTATTATTGTCTCTTTAATTACGTCTGTGTTTTCTGAATAAAGCTCATATGCTGCTATGTCACCCACTTGCAATTCATCAGTTCCGACCTGTTTAGCTAAAACGAACTGATATGTATTTATACAAGGCTCCATACTATCAGACATAATAAGGAATGGCTTATATCCCAGTAGCAAGAATTCTCCGCATGTAGCCTTGTAATAAATAACACTCACAAACAAACCTATAGCAAGGAGCATCATCAGCTTTTCTATTTTCGCTTTCATATCATTTATGGAATCGTATAATAATGATCAAATCCACAGGTGCTTAAAACAACATTGTTCCTAGGCATTCCTGTACAATGAATCCATAGAGCTGAACCATTGTCATCATATCCATAGAAGATTCCTATATGTCCTCCTGCTCCATTTTTATAAAATACGCCAATATCCCCAGGTTGTAGCTCCTTTGCAGATATAGCATTTAACCCATAGCCATCTTCATCTATAAATTTAGATGTTGTACTAGTTGGTACTAAACCTGAAACTACGGAGTTGTAGCAATACTGCACAAATCCATAGCAATCTACTCCAGCTAAAGTTCTTCCCTTTTCATCAGGTGCAACAGTTTCACCAACCTTTCCGCCTGCTGATGTTGCAAAAGGATATACTCCAAATTCAGTGGCTTTACCACCCCAGTAATAAGGAACCTTTCCCACAAGTGAGATTGCATTGCTTACAATTTCTCTTCTGGTATCATCAACATTTATGTTAGCAAGCATAGATGCTATTTCTTCAGATGAGTAGGTAGCCTCAGCAATAAAGCCATAACCTCCCATCGGATCTATACCATAAGCGTCATACCAATCTGAATCATAAAGACTATTGCACCAATCTATTTCGTCTTGCTCCCATGAACTCAGCTTTTCAAAAATAGCACCGGTCATATAGTCATCATCAAAAGCATCCTGCATGAAATATGTATCAAGATGTATTTCTACGTCTCTATGGCCGTAACACACATCAACGCTGTGACCATCACAATAGTATTCAATCTCTTCATAGTCATATAGTTCTGGCAAATGAGTCTCATCATTAATCCTAATTCCAGTTTTTTTGACTGTCCTACTTTTACATCCCTCTGATGTAGCTGGTGCAATACTGCTATATATATGCCCACCTTCAGAAGAAATACGATTCATATAGTCATATGCACTACTATCATTACAGCTATAGCTATACTCCTCACAACCATCAGCACAACAATAAATATCTGTCTCTATTAAGTTGTCTTCTGTTAACTCAGGGTTCAAATAATTCCAGTAGTTATCAATTATGTCATCAAGACTATCGCTCTTCTCCCACTCGCCGTCTTCACCAACATAAGCAAGTATAATTGCATCTTTAATGTTGTTGGTTCCGTCAGCCATTAGATGTCCAGAACTGTCTTTGTAATAAATCTTATAGCCCTTTGTCCAGGTAACATTTCCATCTGGGTCAGTCTCTGGATGACCATACCTATCTATAGTCTGGTCTGCAGCAACTAGTGTAGTCTTAGGTATTCCTTCACCTCGTTCCCTAGCTGCAGCCTTTCGTTCATCCAGCAACCCTTGTAGGTATACAACCTTGTCATAAACTGATGTATCTTCTGGTCCAAGAATAGTGGTCGACGTTAAATGGCTATTATTCTCCATTGCCTGTGTAATCGAGAACAATAAGGAAATAAGCATATATACAGCCATTATGATTAGCGAAATGGCAAGTAATACATATTTCAACTTTTCTATTATTGAAAAGAACTTGCCGATTCCATCTCTAAGTACCCTAATAGGTGCCATTCCATAATCAACAACCGTAAATGTAACCTTACCGGCCTTCTTGGCTCCTTTTCCTACCTTTTTAGCGGTAATTGCAGCTTTCTTGGCAGCTTTTGACTGAGCAATCTTTTTAGCTTGTTTCGCAGCCTTCTTTTGTGCTTCTTTTATAGCTTTAACACTTTGCTTGTGTTCAAACTTTGCTTTAACAATCTTCTTGGCAGCTTTAACAGTGTATTTCACCTGTCCTTTAACTGCCTTTTTCACAGCAGTTCCAGCCTTTAGTGTTGAATTAATCAACGCACTCTTCCCTTTGTGAAGTGCAATTCCAAAGCTTCTTCTATAAAGCAAATTGTATTTCACGCAAAGTCGGTCTAAGGCAGTTCCAAATTTTATAGATACTTTTAAACCAACTCTGACAGGCATAGCTACTACTCCGCACCTATGCTTACCAATTAAAACTCTATATCCAACATAGGTTACCTTGCCGGTATTAAGAAGCTTCTCAACGCCCAATTTGGCATTATCATCCGCCTCTCCAGACTTTCTTCTAAACTTATATATTGCATACTTCATATCTCTGTTTAGAAGATGTGATGCAAGTCTATTTCGCCTTCTAAAATTATTAAGTCTGTCTTGCATCCTAATAGCATGTCTACCAGTTTCAGTAACACCATTCTTATCAGCCTTCTTTAGGAACTTCTTAATAGATCTAGAAGATTTCTTGTTCCAGTCTGAGACATTCCTAATAGCATCATCTTTTGAGCGCATTGTATATAGCTTTAAAAGCTTTACTGATTCCTTCTTATTAAGGAAAAAGAAATCCGATGAATATAGGTGCTTTTCATACTTTGTTCCTTTTACAAAACTCTTTAGCTCATCCCTATAAAGAAACATCCCCTGATAATACTCTTTATTCTTAGTGATGATATGTCTATCTTTTCTAGAAAATCCCAGCTCTTTCAACTTACCCTTTAATTCCTTATTACTCATCGTGGTAAGACTCTCTACTGTAAAAGCTCTACTATTTATTGCTTTATCAAGCCTAGCACCTGCTTTTCCCTGGTCAGTTAAATGCTTTTTATAATCACTTGCTGCAGCTTTAGACGCACAAACTGTAACTACCTCTTTTAGTGGAATAGTAATTTTTCTTATTTCAGCTGATCCTTTTGAAAAGTTTGAATCGCTCTGCTGGACTGTCACATCATATGCTTGTTTTAAAGTGTGCTTATATTTATCAAGATGAATACCATTAAATGATTCTATAAACTCATGAAGCTCCTGCTTATCAGCTACTTCATTTTCATTATTTAATTGAATGCTTTTTTCCATCTGTTCCATAGCTAATTAAAAATACTAAAGAATGGTTCATCACTATTCTCAAAATGATCATTGAATGCGATATTCAGAGATGGACTTATTATGATACCTTCTTTAGGCTCCCTATCGGTAATATATGGCACCAATATTTTTGGTATATTCAATTTTTCAACAAAATACTTTCGTTCTATAGGTCCTACTGATAAAATCTTGAATAATGAAATCTTCTTCAACAGGTATTCAAGTTCAATTACTGCATCATCATCTGTTACAACCTTTACTGATTCTTCTAAAACCATTGTTACAGGCACTTTAAGCCGTTTGCAACGGTCTAAGATAGATATTAAATAATCTGATGTAGTTTCTGATTTAAGGAATTCATCCACTGCATCCAAAAACACGCATAAGTTCTTGCAGTTTTTCTTCAATTTAATAGATTGACTCCACAAATAATCCAATGTTGTCAAATATTCTGCAAAATTCTCTATTTCGACAATGTTGACTCTTGATTCATCTAGTGATGGAGGAGTTGAATTTACAATATAATCTCCAATTGCCCTTCTAAAAAGCTCACATCGTTTTGGATTCATATCAAGATAATCAAGTGCCATGTTGTAATCATGCATCTCATTAATAAGACCAACATCTGTTTCAACTTTCTTGTAATACTCTTTGAGCTCTTCCTTCATTAGCCTTCGCTTATAAAATCCATCTTTCGCAGTAACAAATGCTTCCAAGAAAATACCCCGTGCCTTTTTATAGTCAATATCTAGACCATAATCTTCATCTCTGGAAAATAGATCTGCTGTCACAGCTCTAAAAATCTTACTATCAAAGGTCTCCGTAAGTTTTTTGTATTTTTCCGATTTATTAGTCACTATAACAACAGTTGCATCTGTAGACATAAGGGTGTTAACTACTTCCCTTTTAAGTGAATAGTTTTTAGCATATTCTGATCCACCAGTAATCAAGGCTATCTGATTTTTCGATCTGTCAATAAAAACCATATTGTCATTAATTGCATTAAGTCCTTCAAGCATTGGTTTAGTAGATTTAGAGCCATTGATATTTATTGGAAGAATCCTACTAATTCTAGAAATGTTAAATACCCTCGATACATCAATCTTTGTTTCTGCTAAAGGTAAAACTGATTGAAAAGCCTTATCCTGCATATAATCACAAGTCTTAATCTGGCAAGAATACTTTGAGGCAGACAGCTTTAACATCTTTGTATCTCTTTCAAGTTCCTCTAATGACTCCGCATAAAGACCTATAATGAATGATACTTGAATTACTGGCTCTTCTTTTGCAGCACTGTCTCTTAAGATATCAATAGCATTTCTAGTAAAACTGTCGGATTCACATTCATCTATAATGTTTTCTACTTTTTGTACTCTCTTCTGTTTTCTATCTTCAATTGTTCTTCTTACAGGAATCTCCTGTATTTCCGTGTTTTCTTTGATTACTCTTTTTGCTGCGTTATAACCAATCATTGAATCTAATGGTTGATAACCTATAGATAAAATGCTGTTGTTACTTACAGATAACAAATCATTAAGTATTGTATCTGTGTTCTCACTTGGAATATTATTAATAAGAAACATCCTCACAAAATGTCTTCCAAGTCCTAAATAATTACGATTTCTCTTGTCATACGACGAGGCTGCAATTAGTTCCTTAGTAGTAATCTGCTTGAATTTCGATATATCCAATGTTGAATCAATATCTGGATTATAGATATCATGCATAAGCTCTAATCTTTCAATCAAAGACATTGGATAAACTTTAAACCCTGGAATGATTTCAACTTGTCTAGCTATTATGCCCATAAGCTCTTCAAATATCTCAATGGCTTCTAAATGATTATCTGCTCTTACTTTGACTGTAAGTACCACATCAGATTTATAGTTGTTATGGCCAACATCTATGTTTTTAGCTAATACATTATTGTATTTTGCTATTACTTCATTTACTTTCCTGTCATCTGTTTCCTCAATCTGTATTTCCTGCAAATATTCATCCTTATCAATGACAGCATTTCGAATAACAAATTGAAATGACGTATCTTTTAATCCCACGTATAATTCAGAAATAGACAAATATATAAGTTCCAGATCAATAGTAGAATCCGTCTTTTTCTCATTTAATATCCTATATGATTTACTATATGTTCCTTCGCTACTACTTATAATCCCGCTATCTTCAAAACATTTTTCATATGGAATCATACTTACATTTATATTTTTTCTTTTTCTCATCTTTTCACCTAAACATTGGAGGCGCCTATGCATTAAGCCTTTTCGCAAAAATCGATTCTATCTACAATAAATGAAATCTCGTACTTCTTCTCTCCATCCTTTTCATATGTGTTATTTCTAACACTACCTGATACTAAAACGAGCTTACCCTTGCCATCTGACAAATACTCATCTACGACTTTCTTTGTATTACCAAAGCATGTCATATTAAAAAAGTCTGTCTCAGGCTCAGCATCCCCTCTTTTATCTTGCTTTACAGCAAGAGGGAATCTTGTATATTTCTCTGCAATTGTTGGATCACCAGCAAGGCGTCCTAATAATCTAAATTCGTTTAACATCTATTACCTCACTTTCCTTCTGCGCCTCCTAAATATAAAATGGCCCAAAAATTAAGAAATGGTACACTTGCATAAAAAAAAGACTCTAGCACAATGGCTAGAGCCTCGAAAAATCAACAACTATTTAATGTTTTAGTAACTGTCTTTCTAATTCATCCATGTCATAATCTCGCTGGCTGAACTTATTGAATTTGTTTTTACTCTTTTCAGTCTTCTCAGGTTTAGGGTTTGCTCCTTGTGCTATCATTGCACAAATATAACCTATCCTATCCTCAATTTTATCAAGTTCCTTATTCTCAACACGGGACTTGAAAGCTATAAGAATCTGCATGAGATATTGAATATCTTTGTTTTCTCTCTTAGCACAAGCAAAAACTCTGTCTATCTCCTCAGGAGTGAAGGTGATTCCCAGCATCGCAGCTGTTTGACCTATCTGTTCCTTAAGTGGATCCATTTCTTTTTCTTCGATTTCAATAATCTCTTTTGCGGTAGATTCAATATAGTTCTTTTCTGATATATTAAATCTATATCCTAAAACCTTGCTTCTTTCTCTTACTACCTCATATTCAAAAGTAAAATCACATTCCGCTACTTCATTGATACTTTCGTAAGCAGGTTTCAGAACTCTTTCCTCTATCATATTGTATTTATATGACTCTGGGATAGAGAACTGATGCTTAAACTCATCAAGAGCTATTTCAAAGATACCAGGTGTTGCATTTGGATACTCTTTATATCTCTTTCTATTTTCGAGGAACCAGTATAACGCTATTGTATATTTTCCTCTTAGCTGAGTTGTAACCTCAATTGAGCCATACGCTCCATGTACTAATCCGGAACATAAAGCCAAGTCCTTAAAAAAGTCTGTTGGTCTAAACTCAATAAATGCTACTTCATTTTTCTTATCCTTCTTGTGATATCTTAAAATATCAAACCAAGGGACAACAATATCATCTTTACCGTCTTCACCAAGATCTTCAAACTTTAAATGTCTATCGACTAGCTTTGAGGTACCTCTTCTAAATACATCATAAAGATACTTTTCATTATTATATTTAGAAAGCTTGGTAAATGATGAAGGCTCAATCCTATATGTCTCATTATCTGGAAATGAAGACATTGTACCTAAGATAGCATCAAATACGATGTTCTCATCTGTAGTAAACTCCATCTTACAATGCATGATTAACGCATCTGTTCTATAAGCAATACCAGCTCCACCCTTTTTAAGTGGATGCTTATTATTCTGGAGTGCTAATAGTTTAAGGAGTGTTTCATGAGAATTTTTTGTAAATGTTGCAACTAGATTATCAAGAGATATTGCATTCTTTATAAATTCTTTAATTTTTGTCTCATCTTCAGAAACTACAGCTACACCTTTTTCATCTACAACGTCAGCTTTTATCTCGTCTCTGTCGTAAATATTTCCTTTATTAGTGTGTGACAGCTGATGTTCAGTTTGGCCTAACCCTGAACCTAATGGATATTCATCTTCATCAACGAATGATTGGGTTTTAGGGTTATAAACTCTGTAATTCCCATCATTATCTTGTACTCTGTATGACATTATTCTCACCCTACATAGTTATTTATTACTTATATTATATTACCCTTAGTTTTGTTCCATAGCAACATTTATTTTAAAAGTTCCCTCTTAGTCTTAATTTTGTTCCCTTTAGCAATATTAAGTGATATCTTATAGCTAAAATTCTTTAATTATAGTGAATTTGGGCTATATGGGAACATTTGACGTAAATGTTTTTTCAGTCTTATTTTTGTTTCCTTTTAAACTCTTCTTTGCATTTTTATCGTTTCTAAAGTCTATAAATACAACATTTATCTATTTTATATTTACTGTATTTTCTAGTCGTAATTTTGTTTCTTGGGAACATTTTTACGACATGTTCCTTTAGTCTTATTTTTGTTCCTTTTTTAGGTAAAATCAGTGTTACAACTTTCCACAAATGCGATAAAATCAACATTATTTCAACGAATTTTCGAGGAATATTGGAGTCGTAATTTTGTTCCCTGGAAACATTTATTGCATTTGTTTTAGTACTCTTAATTTTGTTCCTTTTTGTCTTATTTTTGTTTCTTTCTGGCTCTTTATTGTTCCCTTTTGGCTTAAATTTGTTTCCAATCATTCTTAATTTTGTTTCCAAAAATCTTCAAAAATCCTTTATTTTCAATGTTTAGAGCTTATCTACTATACTATCTATACTAATCTTTACTTTTTTATACATATCTATCTCAGCAGACAGAGAACAAAAAAAAGACCCAGTAAACTTAATTACTAGGTCATATAGATTAATTCCATCCTGGTGTTTGTAATCTTTCTTTGCGAACAAGATAAGCTACATATGGAGCAACTCCACTGAATGAATGCATGGCAGCTTGTCTAATTAAAGATGCTTTTGTTTCTTCTGTAACAGGAAGATTTCCAGGTTTTGATGATTCCATAAACTTAATTTCTTTATGAAGGTCATCAGTTCTGTTTATTGTTTCTTTCATGTCCTTCTCAACCAATAAATCAAGATATTGCCATTTAGCTTTACCTTTGAGTGTTGCTTGAGCATTAAAGAATTCCTGATCAAGAGCTTCAAAATATTTTACTGTGATATTTGTTGTCCCTTCGTTTTTACTTGTCTTCTTTTCTTTTTTTGTTTCAGATACTGTTTTTTTCTTTGTTGGCTCTTTCTTTGGTGCTTCTGTTTTTACTGGTGGTTCTTGCTGTTCAACTTTAGGCTCTACAGCAGGCTTTTCCTCTGTTTTTTTTGGTGTTTCAATAATAGTTGATTCATCACTCAACACCGTTTTTGTAGGAGGCAAAGCTTCTCTCTTAGGTAAAGTTCTTTTTGAATTTTGTGCTTTTAATAATAAATCTGCTTTACTCACTTATTTATCCTCCTTACTTTAATTCCAAAATATAATCTGCTAAGTCATAATATGCTCTAGATACGTTTGAACTCTTATGAGCCATTGTATTAGGTACTTTAAAGGTCTGAGCCTCTGCAATTGCTATTGCATCAGGTATTGTGAAGATTCGTGGTTCAACTGACCTGTTTTCCTTGTAAATAGCAGCTTCTTCTGCCATATCGTTAATAGCAAGGTCTGAAAGAGAAACTTTCTTTACTCTGCTTACAATGAATCCATATACATCACCAGTAACTAATTTGTTTCTTGATTTTTGTAATTGTGAAATCTCTGCTACCGCATTTTTTGCTTGTTGTCTGTCGTTTTCAGCCATCAATGTTGTGATGAAGAAGTAGTCAGATGCAATATATGACATTTTCTGTAAAAGGTCTTTCTGAGGGCCATGATCGATGAAAATGTAGTCGTATCCGTTTTCTTCAAGCATTTCACAGATATCTTTAAGCAAATACTGGTCATCCTCTTTGTTGAATGTTACCTGAGGATTTGCAAGTCTTTCATCTCCTGAGATTAAATCAAAGCATTCGACGTCAAGAATAGCGTCATCTACTGAGCAATCACCAGTTAGAACATCATATATTGTCTTAATTCCCAGATTCTGTCTTTCTTCTGGTTCATAGTAAGCACCGACATACTTTGTTAATCCAGTTGTCTGGTCAATGTCTATTACTAATACTTTCTTACCAAGTATCTTAAGAGCGGCAGCTGTCTCAACTGTGTTTGTTGTTTTTGCAGCTCCACCTTTTGATGTGGTCATACAAATTACTTTCATTTTTATTCTCCGTTTCTGTAATTATTATAAACTATCATATTTATATAAGAAATAATTATTTTATAAATTATATAAATTCCATAATTTCTATATTCTATACAACTTATCCTTTTAATCTAATTCTTATTAATATTATAAACAATCAATATTATCTAAACTATATTAATAAGCTAAATCATATAAACCTTAATAATTATCATATCTGTAATTAATATAATAATAGTCTAAAACATAAAAATAATCAATACTATATAACTATGAATAATAATAAATAATATCCTAACTATGAAATAAAGACAAATAAGATAAACAACAAATAATGTATAAGAAATAAAAATAAGATAGATAAGATAATCAATGTAAACAATATAATATATCTAATTAATATAATAAAGAGGAATTATAAAAGAAATAAAATAAAGAAAAACAAGATAATAAACATAAATTATATAAAAAACATAAAAAAATTACGAAATATCAATTTTAAGATTAAAAATGGCGATAACCTATAAATTATCGAGAATAAACACAAAATGGCTTATAGGGGCAAAATTCGAGCTTACAGCCTATGATTTAAGGCTCGGAAGACTGAATCATGAAAGAGCAAGACCCAAAAAGCTATTTTTGACAAGAATTTAAGAAAATTATCTCTTAATAAGTATATTTTAATATTTTTGAGATAAAAAATAAAGACCAGGAGAAATACTCGCTGGCCTTCCATATACTAAAAATCAAAATCAATTTCTTTGTCCTTTTGATCAAATATTTTTTGTTTATCGATATTTTTGTTTGCCATATCAGAATCAATTTTGGATTTTTCATACTCAATAAATTGACTTCTAAGTTCGTGTGAACCATAAACATAATGAACATCCTGAGTGAAATTTAGTATTTGTTTTAAATGAATTAAATCTTTATATTGCTTACTAAGGTTAGTTTGATTATGTTTCAATGAATTATATTTATCATCAATATCAACAAAGTGTTTAATGTATGTTTCTACTTCATCCACAGATAGACCAATTTTATGAAGTCGTATGACGGCATCTCGATAGGCAATAAGAGATTTTTGTATTTCAGGAGAAAGTTTATTTATTGATTCATTAAAAGCAACATCATGATTAATAGTGGTTGGTCTTTCAATAAATTTTGGTTTATTACCTTGTGAGCAGGCCCAACTATAAAAAAGGTTACATTGTTTTGAAGACATGTCTTTGGGATTAATTGGTGGAACAAGGCCAGTCTGCTTACATATATCAATACATTTTTGAATATCATTAGGGCTAGGTAAGACTGGATCATGAATACTATTTAAAGTAGGAATAGGACCTAAACAGTTTTGTATATTAATAACATCTGCTAATGTCAGTTCTTTAAAATCCAATTTAGCAATATCGACTCCAGCATTAACGAGTAGCTCCTTACATTCTTTGATTTGCCTTGAGTTAGCAGGAAAAGGAAATCTCTTTCTTAAATATGAGTACTGATTCTCATAGGCCATATTATGATTAAAAGAATCCTTCGTACATAAGGAAGATGGTATATCTCCCCCATACTTAAAATAATTAGAGATATTGTAATAATCTACTGTAGAAAGATTACTATATCCCTTTTTAGCATTTGATAATCTGTAATCAGGATGTTTATTCATCAGTATATGAAGATTTCTCTTCTGCGCAGATGATAAAGGGGATATCTTAGCATTATTTTCCTGCTGATCGATGTAATTAAAATCTGGTAAGAAAAGATTATTAAGCAAATCCTGTGAGCCACCATTATCTAATACAGACTGCTTTAGCAACTGGACAGCAGAGGAGTAGTCTGCAATAGTGGAAAAGTATCCTCTAATACAATCTAAGTCTTTTATCTGTTTCTTTACAATCGATAAAGAAGTACCTACGGAAGTGAGTTTGTCATTTACTTCTCGAATTGAATCAACAGAATACAACTGTTTTATATTGTTAGCCCAGTAAAGTTCAGATTTCTTAAAATCAAGATTGTATGCCTTTAGTCGATGCTTGGAGTGCTCAGATGAAATATAGTTGGCCATTAAGCAAACTGTGTTGTATGTTCCACGTAGTAAGTTTTCTATATCATTTAATTCACGTCCATCCCACGAATAACCTTGTTCCAAATAATCGAAATGAATATAGGAATGATTAAACTGACGAAGGTTAGAGTCTGTAAATTCTCTGTATAAAGTTGATTCCTTTATTTTCTTTGAATGGTCCAGATTGAACCATACCAAATCACCGTTAGCCTTTTCTTTTGCCAGATGGTAACCGAAACGACCCATGAGACTGATGTATTCTGTTTTATCTGATGCTGAAGCAGAGCTTATAAGCATAGATTCAAATAAGTCAGCTTTCCATGAAGTATTCTTGCGCTGAGCTGCCCACTCTCCATATGTCATAGAATCTTTTGACTTTTCTAGCTGTTTACGGGGAGCATCAAACTCGATTGGTATACCGTATTCTTGTTGAATTTCATCTGAAAGTTTTCTAATAGCCATTAAGAAACTTTTCTCAAGGATAATTTTCTTTTCAATGTTCGGTATATATGAATTGATAATTATATGATTATGGATATGAGATTTATTCATATGGGTATCTACTACACCCATATAACCATTTCTTTCCAGTAGCTCAATACCGATTTTGTGCGCGACAATAGGAGAAATATTTGTCTCACTAAAAGATTGAATTAGGTGTATAGCTATTACAGGTTCTTGCCTTTTCCCTAACCCTCTCTTTGATGAAGGATAAGTATCACGTACTGCTTTAAACTCTTCATTTGCAGACTCAGGTGAACATTTAACGCCTGTAACAAGTAAAGATTTTTCTTCGTTAAGTGGATTAACAAAGGATGTTTTACTCTCATTTTTAGCATAAGTAAAAAGATTTGAAAGCGCTTCGTTACTAAGTGATGTTTTTTCGATATCGGCCCCATAATCTAAAAGACTTGATAAGTGTTCACCATGAACAGCAATTGTTTTACAAATCGCAGTCATAGTTATTGCTCCACTGAAAGAAGTTCATAATCCTTAATGAGAAAATTAGAAAGCTTTCTTAGTTCGTTAAGCCTTGATTTCCTGAGACTATGTCTATTCTTCTTAAAATGTTCTGTTAATTGAATAAGATGTGTATTTGCTTCTTTTATCTCTGTTAAGAAAGAATCGATAACATCTGGTTCAATAACATTTATGCTCTTCAAATTGTTTAAGTACATGTAGATGGATGTATAAAGTGGCTCGATGATAGAATAAACAAAAGTATAATCATCATCATTAACTTCTATATTTAATACGTGCTCACCTTGAAGAGCTCTTCTGGCAACAAATCTGGATAGAGGTTCATTCTTAGCCATATGCTCTATAGCTTTAAATTCATTATCTGTAAAGTAAGCCTTAACACATTTTTGCTTAGAACCGATTTCATAGTTCAATTTATGCATAGGTATATAAATTGTAGGTTTCCTATCGTCAGATGCTAAAGAGAGCAATAAACCTTTAACATACTCTGTAGGCTTTTTATTTTGCGACCTTGCTAAATCAGTAACTAAAGCCTTTTCTTGTTGGTTTAAAGATATACACAAATTGTAATTATTCATTCTTAACCTCATTTCATTTAATTCAATTATTGATAGTGCGCAGCCTTTGAGAATTAACAATTCTCAAGGGTTTGGGCTTGCCCAACGTATCATGAAAATGAAATTTTCATGGAAAATGGGACATTTTCCTATGCTTGCAAGGAACAAACGGACCCCCAATTTTGATAGGCTAGCCTATATATAAAATGGCCCAAAAATCTAGAAATGGTACACATGAGATTAAATTTTCCAATAATTGGCATTAATGGAGCGTTAATTGAAGTTAATGGAAAAAATAAAACCAGGAGAAAGAATAAGATTTTCCAATAATATGGAATAACGTAACGTTAAAAAGAAATAATGGAAAAAAGCTCCTGGTTCCGAATGGAACCAAGAGCTTGCTAGATACAATCTGAACAAATTAGAGCAGATCCATCTTTATTTAAGGTGAGTTGATCAATAGATTCAAACCCCTTGTTACATTTTGAACATGTAAGACCGTTGGCTTTTACTAAAGCCTTTTTAATATGATACTCTTCGAAACATTTATCTTTGAGCTCGTTGGCAACATAGTATTCTACTGCGTTTTTGATAAAGCCATTCACAGAGCTCTTCTTATCTAAAGAATCAATTACATCTGTAAGAGTGTTGTACCAATCACGTGGTACGTCAAACGGAACTCTTTTATATGTTTCCTTATAATATCGCTCATGCATAGAGGAGAAATATTCCTTATGGCGCTGGTAATACTCTGGATCATAAGTACCTTTACCCTGAGAATATTCCCTTCGATTTATATTATCTGAATCATATTTTTTTCTAACGACTTCTATATTTGGGTCATATGTGACTCTGGAAGTCTCTTTTTTTGCTGCCATATAAACGCCTTTCTATTGATAAGTCGATTATTGCAAACACACGAAAAATAAGCAATTCGCAAATTGCACAAATATCGTACGATAATTATTTTAATAATTTTTTCGTTCAAGTGTACCACTTTTCGAAAAGTGGGCCATTTTATATTTAGGAGCGGAGGTGAAGATGTACACACAAGAACAAATACAACAAGTCGTAAATATTGATCTGTACGACTATGCATTAAAAAATCTTGATGCTGTTAAAGAAGGTAATTGGGCAAGACTAAAAAGTAATAAGTCAGTCTGCTTCAAAAGAGGTTCTAACAGATATATAGATTTTGCAATGCAAGGTAAAGGTAGTTCAGGCAATTTGATTGATCTACTCACTACATATTATGGAGAAACATTTAAAAGCGTAATGGAATCACAAGTAGGCGCTGATATCTCTATGTATAAAAGAAGTGAAATTGATTATGTGTCAGTATTCGAGCTGCCAGAGAAAGATGAATCATTCAAAGAGACAATGGCATATCTAACAATCACGAGAGGAATACCAAGACAGGTAATAGCTAGATTAATGAAGAAAGAGCTAATTTACCAAGCATGTGTAGTCCGAGGGAAGAGGAGATATAAGAACTGTGTCTTTGTTAATGATAAACAATCCTACTATGAAATTCATGGAACATATTCCTTTGGGAAGAGCTTCCACGGTAATGGAAGAAAAGCTATTGATGAGTATTGGAGCTTTAGTACAGGAGTAGAGCTTGAAACAGTATTTATATGTGAATCAGCTATAGATGCAATAAGTTTAGCAACAATCAAACAGATGGATACAGAGAATGCCCTATATGTATCAATTGGAGGAGTCGCAAATTATAAATCCATAGAAAGACTAATTGAGAGGTATGGAGATAAATGCGTACTTGCCGTTGATAACGACAATGCAGGTCAGGATTGTAGAGATAGGTTTGGAATGTTGAGAAATATTGTTTCAAAGCATAAGGATTGGAATGAAGACTTAATGAAAGGTTAGGTGTATATGAAAAAGAGTTTTGGAAAAATATCTTTCGTAGTAATTTTGGTAAACCTCCTTATTTTTAGTGTGTATGTTGCAAACCAAAATAAAGAAAACGAAAAACAGGTAGTGGATGAGACTGTAGTTTATGCTACTGAAACTCAGACAGAAGATGAACCTGTAATTTCATATTCATTGGTTGATGACGCTAAAGAGTATGAAAATGGCGAGGGATACAAGATATATCGTGATGATGATGTGCCTGATGAAGATGTTGAAAAGCTCCTTAGTAGGCTTCTTAGATTAAGAAATGTAGATGGTGTAGAAAAGTTCTGCAAAGCAGTGACCTGGTACATAACAACAGATGAATCTGTAACATCAATGTTTGCAGTAGATCAGCCATCAGCAACATTCATGATTTACGATGGGCCAGAATATGAAATCTATCTAGAGCAGATATCCATGATAGTCCAAGCATCAGTTAGAGATTCAGGAAAGGAGATGTAAATGAAACAGAAGTTATTGTCGTTAGTATCTTGCGTACTTATATCATGCAATATATTTACAACTATAAGTTATGCAGAAGAATTGACAGAGACTCCAGTTGAGGTGACAGAAGAAATATCAGATGAAGTAGTTTTTGAGGATATTCAAGAAACTACAGATGAAGAAGTTGAATATATAGAGAATCAGGACGAAGAAATCGTTAATTCTATTGAAAATGAAATTTTAATAGAAGAGAATGTTGACTCGAATTCTGAGGAAGAAGTATCAACTGAAGAAGTGAACGTAGAAGAGATTGTTACAGAAGAAGCCGAAGAATCCCAAGAAAGCTTTACAGTATCTTTTATTGATTCAGTCGAAGATAAAGAGTTCGCTTCTTACACAGTAAATGAAGGTGAATCAATTGAAGAATTACCAGAGGCACCTTCTCATGAAGGATATGAATTTGTTGAATACATAGGAAATTATTCAAATGTCATTTCAGATGAGGAAGTTATTGCTGAATATAAGTCAACTGAAGATAATCAAAAGCTTGTATATCAGGAACTTTCGGCGGATGTTGCAGGTTATACAATTTTAATAAGAGGAAATATGCCTGATGATACAGAACTTGTAGCAGAAAAAATAGAAAATACAGAGCCAGAAAAAACTATAGAAGATGAGTTAGATGTTACTTTTGAAGCTCAGGTCTCATTTGATATAAAGCTTATGTCAGGAAATGAACAATATCAGCCAACAGACTATAGCGAAGAGGTTTCGGTTTCTATTAAAGGCGTAGATACATCAGAGCAACTGAATGTTTATAGAATTACAGATGATGGTACTGTTACAGATATGTCTGCTAGTAATATTGGAGAAGCAGTCGAATTTGAAACAAACCACTTTACCACATATACAGTTGGAACAACTGATTACGAATCAATGTCTACAGGAACATTTCTGGGATTAAAGTATGAATACTATGATACTGATGGAGATGGAAAGGAAGACTTAATTGTAGTTACGGGAGAGCAGAAAGCACCATATTCAGTAAGATATAAAGATGATATTGAATGCGATGCATATTTAAAGAAATATATTAACCACCCTGTATACAATTATCAGGGTGGAAAAAATAGACTAATATTCTGTGACCTTAATGATGGAATAGTTGTAGTACCCTGGAAGAAAAGTACAATCACAAAGTGTCATTTTAATAATGTAAAGCTTAAAAATGCATACGAACTATTTAAAAATTGTGACAACCTACAAGAAATTGTTTTCGACAGTGTAGATACATCAGAGTGTTTTGATATGGGTGAGTTATTTAGCGGTTGTAATAATTTATCAAAGCTAGTGATAACGGAAACTCTTGATACTGGTAATGTCAAAAATATGGATAGTATGTTTTCTCATTGTTGGTCATTAAAGACACTGGATGGTGAACATAATTTTAATAGTACAACTGGGCTATTTTCAGATACTTCAAAGGTAGAGTCATTTGAGAACATGTTTTATTATTCTGTCGACCTAGAATCAATTGACTTATCAAACATTGACTGTTCATCTGCTAAAACGATGGCTCATATGTTTGACCTTAGCGGTAATGGAGGATTTGGCCATGAATCAAAATTAAAAACGCTAAAACTGCCAAATAATCTTAAACTGGCGCCAGATGTTACTAGCATGTTTGCTTACAATGCTTCTTTAGAAGGAGGCTTTAATACATCTGATTGGGATACATCTAGAGTAACTACAATGGATTATTTGTTCTACAACTGTTTTAAGCTAAAAGAATTAAATGTAGCAAATTGGGATATGTCGTCTGTTACAACTATTAGTCATATGCTGGATTGCTGCAAGAGTTTACAGGTTTTAGATGTGTCTAATTGGGATGTTTCTAATGTAACAGACATGGAAGCTGCATTATCCTTCCTTCTTGAGGTGACAGATTTAGATGTATCTAAATGGGATACATCTAGTTGTGAAAACATGGATAGTCTCTTCTGGGGTGATGAGAAAGTCAAAGCTTTAGATGTGTCGAATTGGAATGTATCCAAGGTTAAGAATATGGCACAGCTTTTTACAAGCTGTAATAGTATTGAATATTTAAATCTGAGCAAATGGGATGTATCAAATGTAGAGGATTTTGGATGCGGTAGATCAACTAAAATGCTTCAGTACTGCGATAAACTTAAGATTATTGACATGTTTAGAACTGATGTAGTTAAAGAAACTGCAGGAATACCTGAGTTGCCAATGTTGGATTATGGTTATCATTCAGTACATGGTCCTGCATATATGTACATTGATGACAACAAAGATGGAAAAGCTGATTCTTCATATAAAAAAGTTTATGCATTTATGAAGGATAGTGTTTCACATAGATATATTTCTGTCACACCTGAGATAGAGAAAAATACATTAGAAGACTTCAATAATAATTATACAATTATAAATTTGATTGAGCCTTCCGATGATGTTGATGCATATGAGTATTTTGATGAAGAATATGGAAAAGTAATACGTCATGACAGATATTTAGTAAAAGATTTTGAAATCTTAAAAGAAGAATGTTTGGATGAAAATGATCCATTAAACAAAACAGGTCGAGCATATGTATACACAATAAAGATGGATAACGATGTATTAAAAGTAATATCAGGTGATTACTCAGAAAAACCAGGACCTGACGGAACCTATGGAACGGATGATGACTTTAGTTACTGGGGCATAGAGCCGGCAAATTATTTAATGTATCAACCACTAAATCCGATTTCTCAGCTAAAAAAGGATGAATATTATGAGTGGTTTAAAGACTTTGTTATCTATTCAACGGGAGAGAAGATAACTTTATCACGAGACGAATGGGATTTTAATGTTGCGGAAGGCAATGAAATGATGTACGTCGCTTATACCTTTAGATTAGCTAAATTCAAATTGGTGCTAAAGGATGAGAATGGAAAAGTTCTGTATTCTGATTACGTAACTTATGGTGAGCCACTTGAGGATATTCTAAGCACGTATGGAAAGAAATGGCTTGATGCAGAAGGAAAAGAATATATCCCAGGAACGATGCCAATAACAGGTATGACTCTTACAAGAGTACATACACATACTCCAGGCGCTAGTAAGATTGAGAATAATGTAAATCCTACACATTCAAAGGATGGACATTATGATTCTGTTATTTATTGTGAAGGATGTAGTGAAGAGCTTTCAAGAGAGACAATCACTGTTCCGGCTACAAATCATCAAGCAGCAGCGCCTGTAGAAGAGAATAGAGTAGAGCCTACTTGTACAGAGGCCGGTCACTATGATTCAGTAGTATATTGCAAAGATGATGGAGATGAACTTTCAAGAACTACAGTAGAGCTAGAGCCAACTGGACATGTGGCAGCTCCAACTGTTAAAGAGAATATTGTTGATGCAACAGAGGATGCAGAAGGTTCTTATGAGGCGGTTGTTTATTGTAAGCATTGTCATACTGAACTTTCAAGAGAGACAAAGTCTATTGCTAAGCTTGAAGTACATGTTCCAACTCCAAGTGAACCAACTAATCCAGTAGATCCTACAGTTCATGAAGAGCCTAGCAACAAACCAGAAGATAATTCTCCTGTAAATCCATCCACTAATGAGCCTTCTACTCCAAATATCATTCCAGAGAATGTAATTGAGGAGTTGGAAGAAGTTGAGGTAGAGGAAAAACCTGTAATTTCAATCTCATCAAATAGTTCAGATAATCATTTTATTAGAACAGAAGATGATGATTTAGAGTTTAAGACGGTCGAAATTATCGCTATGTCAGATGATGTAGAAATTGAAAATAATGAACCAGCAGAAAGAATTGCGGCTATAACACCTAAAGATGAGCCAAAAGACATAGCTGAGGTTATTAAGGCTGTTGTAGTAACTGTAACAGCTGCAGGAACAACAGGTGGAATCTTCTTTATAATTATTTGGTTTAGAAGACGTAAAGTAAAGGGAAAGATACTTTCAAAAGATGGTATTGATTATTCTGGATGTCTTGTGACACTTGAAGGAAAAGATAAGCTTCGTACAAGAACAAATAAAAATGGTGAGTTTACTTTTAGAAATCTTAAAAAGGATACTTACATCCTTACAGTATTCAACGAAGGTAAAGAAATATTATTCTCGTGTGAGCTTTTATTATCAAATAAGGATACTGCTAATAATGTACCAAATGTATTGGAGAATAATACCCTTTCATACCAGTATGGTGTGGCTGGAGAAACCTATATGTTGGACATTTTTGCTTAATTTATGGGGCAAGCTTGGCTTGCCCTTATTGGAGATATAAATGATAGACAAATATAGATATAACGAAGATGGCTCTATAGATATTCGTAGGAAAATCACTACAAAGATAGGACCATTCCAGACATTTTATGAAATAGGAGAGGCCTACTTTCCATGTATGACTGCAGACGGAGATAGTTTTTTCACTATTGCATTATCGACTGGCTTATTAGGTGGGCATAAATTTTATACAGGAAATTACTTACAAGGAATCCTTTATGCGCTGACATTTGGGCTTCTTGGCGTAGGTTATTTATTAGATTTAATAATGATACTCACAGGAAGCTATAGTTATCTGTCTTCAAGTATCACTAGAGATGGAGCTACTAAGGTTAGAACATATTCAATGCCACTTGAAAATAAGAAGAAGGCATTGCTATGTACGCTTGTTGCGGTAGCTGGATGTCTTCTTGTAGTCAAATTTATGTATTGGCCGCTTGTAGTTGCTTTAAGTGAGACTCTTTCTAATATAGAGCTTTCGTTGTATTAGAAAGGAATCACGTATGAATACAGCACAAGATATATATAACCTGGAAAGGTTTATAGAAATTCTTTCAAGAATATTTGCAGTACCCTATCAGATTATTGAAGCAAACATTGCCAGATACTATAAAGCATATAAAGAAGAAAGAGGCATTGATGCATTAAATGAATGGGTTGATAAGGGTGGTGACTTATCGCACGTAGAAATCTTTTCTGAGCATATAGATGATTTGGAAGCTGTTTTTAAGATGAACCATGTTCCATATGTGACTATGAATACAATATTGGGAAATGAATCCCCTATAGCGACCATAGTATTTAAGGATAAGGATAAAGACATAGTTGAGGATATTGTAAAAGGCTATAGATCCTTTCTTTCTGAGAATACTAGGGAGCTTGATATATACAGTTTCAAAGCACTTATGGAAAATTCTGAGATTGCTGCAGCATCCAATCTGACTATTGGTGAGATATACGCCTTTAGAAAAGCTATGCGAGGAGAAGAGTTCATGTTCTGCGTAGGTAAGGACACCAAGCATGAAGGTAGATATCAGATATTTGCTGATGATAAAGAAGGTCTTGCAAAGGTTTTGGCAGGCATATCTTATGATTTCAATCTAAATAATGGAGCATATAGAGATGAGGTTGATAGGTACTCAGCCCAATATAGTAAGCTTAGTAGTCTTATGAAGACAAAGAGCTTTTATATTGTTGACGGCTCGGACCCATGCAACTTTACCCACGTAACAAAAGATAGCTTCTCAACCCATAACCTTGTAATTAATAATGAACGACAGCCAGATGGTGAAATCATAGATGTTGTATCTGACCCAGCTGCTAGGATTGTAAAGAATGCTAAGCCCAAGGATGTACTCAAAATAGCCATGACATACAAGAAACCAATGCTCATGGCAGAGGAAGCGTTTGATTTGGTGAAGGGATATTCCAGAAACGGTATGGCAAAAGAAGCAGATGATTTTATTGTTAACCTTCACAACATGCAATATCGCTTTGAAAATCAAAAAGCAAACATTATAAAGTTTCCTCAGAAAAAGAACCTTATTGAACGAGAGGAGATAGTTGGATATGTAAATATCCCTCAGAACTACTTAAAGGAGCTAACGGACAAATATCCACAGATATATATGCATTATGATGGTTCCATTGCCTTAAAGAAGGAAGACAAGCATCTTGTAGATGACTTCTTTAGAGACAAGCTCATGGGCCTGGATAAGTTAAAGAGATTATCCTTTGGAATGTACATAAATGGTAGAAGTGGCAAGCAGCTGATGGATTTATCGGGAAAGTCCGAGAATGTCTATTACATTGTTATACCAAAAGACCCAAGTACGGTTCTTCGAATTGATAATAAAGCAGCTATGCTCTTAGAAGATGGAGTAGAAATAGCTAAGGTTCTAAATACCTCAGATGGTTATGAGAGATTCGTAGATGACTTTATGTGGAGGGCAGGCAATCCTATAGGTTTCACTGAACAGGAAATGCTCTCACCTGGCAGAGATCAACTGATTGAGGATATATCACATGGAGAAATAGACAATCTTGCGGTGCAGCATTTGATAGAAAAGGAAGAGCGTGAACGCACGGAGTTCATCGATATGATGCAGCGTGGTGAAAAGGGCGTGTCTAAAGAACATGAAAAAGCAAGAGATAACTACCTAAAGATGTCACTAACAGCAAAGGTTCTTGATAATCAGATATTTAAGGAGATGCAGAAGAAACATGTTTCAAAAGAAGTTGATATCGACATTGATATCTAAAGCCACCGGATTTTGGGTGGCAGTACTAGTGTCTCTTCTTTATTTTGCACCTTTAACTGCCACCGCAACAGAGTATGTTGAGGGTGATGAGGTTACGGCTCTAATGAGCTATGACACCTCTAAAACAGATGAGACACCAAACCAGATAGAGGGCGTTTGCCAGATCCCAGAGGGATTTGGTTTGAATGCTTATATAGAAATAGCTGACAGTGAAGGGATGCATTACTTCATATGTGTTTCTCAGGAGAATGGATATGCAGATAGAGTTTATGTAAAAAATGGTACGTATAGCTTTGTTTCTGCAGGAGTATTTGGAGATAACACAGGAAAGTATTCCTTTGACTTGGTTCAGGGTGGAGAAGATTTTATCCTGGACGGGCAGGAAAATTCATTTTCTTGTATCAAAGTAAAAATTTCAAACTATGACGAGATAAAAAATCAGATTGATGCAAACAAGGGCGAGGAAAAGCCAAAGGCCTTAGAGTATCAAAAGACAGGTATTTCTGGAGTAACTATTGATTCTACAGGAAAGCTTTTCTATGAAACCAATGCTAATTCGGAAAAAGGAAGCATTGAAATATATGGTAATGCAATAGAAGACTACAAGGTATATGTAGAAATCATAGAAAAAGGAGTTGTTGGTGAAGCAAAGTTTAAGCTGTCTTTAGATGGAGGAAGTACTTTCATCGGAGACGATACTACAGCAGAGGAGTTTGATCTAGGGTCTTATGGAATAACAATAGGATTTACGACTGAAGTAGACACAGATGAGCTGCAGGTAGGAGATACGTTTACAGCAACTATTCCAGCAACAAACTATGTTTCACAGTTAAATCCACTTGAAAGCAACGTGGTTGTAGCTGGTGCTTCCTCAGAAGATTACCAATTGCTAATAGACATTTTGTCATCGGAGACCCTTGGAAAGGCTAAGTTTTCCATGTCTCTTGATAGTGGAAAGACCATTTCTGTAACAGATACTATTCCTGAAAACGGCGTTTATCAGTATAAAGACTTAACCATATATTTTTATACGACAGATGTATTTGTAAAGGGAGACCAATATATGTCTTCTGTAGAAAGCCATCAAGAAAAGTCTTCTTATGCTGGAATTATTATTTTAGGAGCTATAGTACTGGGTGCTTTTATAGCATTTTTGGTTTTCCTACTGATGCATTCTGAAAAGAAATCTGATTATGTAATTCAGGTCTGGAATGAAAAGCAGGTAAGCGAGGCATATAGATGAAAACTGTACGACCTCATATTTCAGAGAAGCAAAGGCTTAACAACTTCCTTACAAACTGCGTGGTTGTTACTATATCAAGCATTTACTTTGGCTTGCGCCTAGGGAATGTAGCTTATCATATGCCAACCGAAGAAAGGGACTTATTCAATGTAGTAATTACTTTCTCAGGAGGAGCGTATGCGAAATGGTATGCACTGTTTCCTGCTAATCCTACATATGTGGGATTAGGCCTTCTTGCAGCATTTGTTATGTGTGCAATTCTATTCAATGAATATATGAGAGTAAAAGACACAGTAGAAGATGCTCATGGTGATTCGTATTTTGAAGAAGATTACCATCAGTACAACAAGGAGTTTGTTTGTGATCCAGCTCTTATAAAAGATAAAGGATTAAAGAAGGATGTGAAACCTCTAAAAAAGTCAAAGATTAGATGGTTACAGCGCTTGTTTATCAAAGCAGCCTTGCTTAAGCGAAGATTTAGAAAACCTAGCACAAAAAAGCCTGGATTCATAAGAAATGAAGAAGGAAAGCTGGTCTGTGAAGGCATAACAAAGGATAAGCATAAGAAGCTTGTTGAGTATTGTAAGGACTATGCTCAGATATATACCAACGATATTTATTTATCTTTGAATGGTAACTGGTGCCAGAGAAATTCCAATGCCATAGTCTTTGGTGCTTCTGGTACAGGAAAAAGTAGATATTTTTTAAAACCTAATATTCTCCAAGCCAATACATCAATAGTTATTACAGATCCATCCTCAGATGTTATGCAATCTACAGGATACTTTCTGGAGAAAAAGGCAGGATATAAAGTTAAATGTTTCAACATTGATGACATGACAAAGTCCTTAAGGTTTAATCCTCTTTATTACATAAGGGATACCAAGGACATAGCAATCATTGTTAACTGTTTCCTTGAAAATGTAGATGGAGACAAAAAGAAGAGTTCTTCGGGAGACGGAGATTTCTGGTTAAAAGCTTCAACTGCTTTGCTATGTGCCTGTATAGGGTACACGGTAGAAGTCTGTCCTATAGAAAGTCGAAATTTCTCTAATGTTCTAGATATCATTAGACTTGATGGACGTTCTGAGAATGATGATAACACTAGTGAGACAGCATTTGATGAGTTGTTTATAAGACTTGGAGAGGCAAACCCTGCTTCTTACGCATATCAGCAGTACAAGATTTTTAGACAAGCACCTGCTAAGACCAGACTTAACATTTTAATTTCGACTTCAGTAAATCTATCACAGATGGATATTCCTGAGGTAAGAAACCTGACTTATAAGGATGAGATGGAGCTAGACCGTCTTTCGGAAGAAAAAATGGCAATATTCCTTTGTATTCCACAGGCTGATACTACTTATTGTTGGCTTACAGCTATGTTTTATAGCATTCTCTTTAAGAGATTGTATTCAAAGGGTGAGCAGCGAATGAGAGATGAAGGATTAAATGATCCGCAGCTTAAGGTGCCGGTCAGATTCTTTATTGATGAATGTAGAAATATTGGAAAGATACCTAATCTATCCATATATTTGGCCACTTGTCGAAAGTATAGGATTTCAATAGTACCTATATTCCAAAACTACTCTCAGGTAGAAGAGGTTTATGGTGAAAAGGGAGCAAATTCTATTATTTCAAACTGCGATGCCTTCTTATTCCTTGGAGGGTCAGATGAGGCTACCTTAAAAATTATCACAAGTCACCTTGGAAAGGAGACTGTTAAGACTTTGTCTATGAATTCAGCACTTCTTTTTGCAAGAGGTCAGAATTCAACCAGTAAGCAGCTTTCAGCCAAGGAACTTATGACTAGAGTACAGGTAGAAACCATGTCTAATAATGAGTGTCTGTTATTTATCAGAGCTCTTCGTCCATTTAGGACAAAGAAGTTTGTACTTGAAAATCATAAGAACTACAAGTTCTTAGCAGAAGGTAGTCAGGGCGAGATTTACATTAATCAGACTGAATCAAACTATGAGGATGAGGAGATTGAAGGCTTAAGAATTAAAGCAGTAGGGGAGGATGGCTATATAGCTCCTACTGTTGTAGATAGTGCAAGACGAAGAAATCTCATTATTGAAAATCGTAAGAAAGCCAAGCTCATCAGAGAAAACATTGATAGGCTTAATCAGATAATTGCAGCTTCTTCAAGTGAAAAGGAAAAGCGAGCTGCACGTATAGGTATATCAATGGAATTAAATAAGCTGAAGGCTTTTGCAAGAATAGACACCGAGCTTGATTTTAGTCCAAAGGATTTTGGATTTGCAGATTCACTTGAACTGTCTGATGAGACGAAAACAGAGGATACAGACATAGGTGATAACTATAAAGTAAAGACATCAGATGAAATCGTTGAAAACGTTGTTACAGCAACTCCGATAGATTCATTTGCTGATCCAGATATTTTATATGATTTAGATTTAGTTGTAGAGGACAACGAATTAGAAGAAAGGTAAAGAAAATTATGTATAAGAATGTAGTTAATAGTGTAAAGAACTTAGTAGTTGAGCAGAAGATGAAGCCAGCTATCGCAGCTGCCATGTGCTTAACATCAACAATTATGACAACTGTTTCTCCTGCAATGTGCGAAATTAATGGAAATAGTTCCATGCAGAACTTTTTAAAGTTACTGTTTTCACTTTTGATATTTGTAGGAATAGTTTTGATCATTGCAGGTGCAGTTTCACTTATCAGAGTAGTTATGTCAGTAGCATCAGGTGAAACTGCTCAGCCTGGTACAATTGGACGAGGCGCAGGACTTTTGGTAGGAGGAATCGTCCTTTGTGCTGCAAAAGCATTAGTTAAGGCTATTATTGGCCAAGACCCAACAACGATGACTTTCATGTAAAAAACACAATTTTATACCACGATTTAAAGGCATTCACTTAAGGTGAGTGCTTTTTTTAATGCGTAAACGACCATGTACAAGATGGTCGTTTAAATGTGATATTTTACGTAGAAATTGAAAGGAAAGGAAGCCATGAAAAAGGGAGAAAGACTTCTAAAAGAGATAGCATATTTCAAATCCCTAAATAGTTCAATTAGTGCCACAGAAGTTGGAGAGTACTTCGGGGTAGCAAAGAATACTATTCAGGATGATATTGACAGGCTTAAGTATCATGGCTGTATTTTCGAAGCCACTGATGGTAGAAGCGGTGGTTATATTTTGAAGTCAGCGCCTTCAGTTGAGCGATTAGCTGTTGGATGGGACAAAGAATTATTGCTTAAACAAATGATAGAAGAAGCAAAAGGGGAGAACAAAGACTTACTTCGAGAAATGACAGAAGAATTAGCAATTAAAACACTGGAAAAAGATAAGTAATCTGCCCTGTTTGCCGGGCAGATTTTTTAATTGGGGAGGAAGCGGTATGATCAAATTGCAAAAGGCTAGAGAACTAGCCCAATCTAGAAAAGTACTTCTTGATACAGCAAAGGAATATGACTTTGCTTATGTATTCTCATATTCGAAAGGATTTAATCTAACACTGAGTGAGGAAATTGTAGTATTTAAGGAATCGGGAGAAGTTTATTCTAGAAATCAGGTTAAGGATGAAGATCTCGGAAATATAATTACAACAATATCATTTTAAATATAAAGTACAAAGGAGCTCTAATCATTGTGATTAGGGCTCTTTTTTAGACTAATTAAAAAGTTTGGGGAACTTTCTTCTTTAGAAGACCAAAATTCAAAAAGTGGGCCATTTTATATTTAGGAGGAAAGAAGAAATGGAAAATATCATATTCGGAATTGACCATGGTAATGGAAATATGAAAACGGTCAGACAAAGCTTCCCTTGTGGATTCAAGATGCAGGAGACAAAACCATCCCACTTGTTCTCAAAAGACATTATTGAATATCAAGGCAAGTTCTATAGCTTAACAACTAATAAGTTTGCATATCAGACAGATAAGACCGCAGATGAAAAGGCACTTATTCTTACACTTTTCGCTATGGCTAAAGAATGGGAGGCAAGACTTAAGGAAAAGATGGAAGACTATGACTTCAAAAAGAATTATTCAGGTCTGAATGGAAAAGAAATAGTCTTAGCGCTTGGCTTGCCACCAGCTCATTTTGAAAAGCAGCATGTTCAGTTCAAGAAGTATTTTGAAGACAATCTAAGAAATGGGATCAACTTCAAATATAACGATAAGCAGATCATGGCTTATCTGAAGGACGTGATTGTGCTTCCCCAGGATTATGCAGGAGCAACAATCCTTATGGGTGATGTGATTAAAGACAATAACACTGTTTACTGTATTGATATTGGTGATGGAACAGTAGATATGGTAGGTCTTACTGATGGAATGCCAGAGAAGGATACAATGCTTAGCAGAGAGATGGGCATGTCAAAGCTTAGAGGCCAGATTATTGATGATGTAATCAATGATTACGGAGTAACTCTTGATACAAAGACTGTTGATGGCTATCTGACAGAAAAGAGATTACCACTTCCAGAGGATATTAAAGAGCAGGTTCAAAACCGTATTGAAAGAACAACATCTGAGTTTACTACAGAGCTCATTAATCAGCTTCATACAAAGGTGGCAGATTTTAGAGTTTATCCATCAATCTTTTTAGGTGGTGGTTCAATGGTGCTTAAGGAATATATCGAGAAATCAAAGATGTTTGGAATAACATATTTCATAGACGATATTTCTGCAAATGCCATTGGATACGAGAAGATTGCTGAAGCTTTGATTAAGTAGGTGAAAAATGGCTAGGTTTTATTTTGAAGTTGAGGATGAGGAAGTAATTGAGTTTGTTAAGGCACTAAAAAGAAAGAGAAGTGCAGTTATAACTCAGCTTATTTATCAACTTATGGATGAAAGCGATGAGTACCTTCCTTCGTGGCTTTTGATGGAGACAGGATGCACCAAGAAGGTTGGCCGGAAGAAAGATACTAAAAAGATAACCACCTACAGTAGTAAACAACCAGAAAAGAAGGAGGAAGAGCCAAAGAAAGACAATGCTTCTGTAGCACTTGCTGGTCTTTCAGGCTTTGGATTTTAAATGATAAGAATTAGTAAATATAAGATATTGGCATTTATATTTTTTGCACTTACATCCTTCTTATGTATTTCTATTGCCTTTGCTATTCCAGATCCATTTACTGAAAAGCACATCATGAGTGGACTTATCAGTGACTGGATTGATGACATGTTCTTAGGACAGACCGTAGGAGATATAAAAAATCTTTTGTATATAGACTTTAACACTATTAAAGACGGAACTGTAACCATAGCAGGAAATGTAGGAAAGACAGGAACTACCTCTGGAGGAATGACAATAAATATGTCTGTGATCCCTAGTCTTTATAAGGTATTTCAGGACTTGGGAATCATGGTAATGATTATGTACTTTGGAGCAGGCATTCTTGAAGAGCTCTCCTTCAATCAGATGTATGTAGAGAAGCTTATTAAGAAGTTTGTGTTTCTTGTTGTAGGAATTGTACTTATAAGCCAGTCCTTAGAGCTTGTGTATGGAATAGCAAATATAGGCTCAGCCGTAGTTTTGAAGGCTTATAACATAGCAAATGCTACAGGATACAACATGCCAGCACTTGATGATGTAAGAGCAGAGATATGGTCAGATATATATACAGTTAATCCTGATTCAAGCGCCATAAAGCGATTACTTCAAAATATGAACGACCTTGGAGTTCAGATAGGCTATGTAACGCAGATGTTTATTCCTTGGGTTATCAATAAACTTTGCTGGGTTCTTCTGCAGGTAGTCTGTTGGTCAAGATTTATAGAGCTTACTCTTATGGCAGTAGTAAGTCCTATAGCTTTATCTGATATAGCAAAGGCTGATGTGAATACATCAAATACAGCAAGGGCAATTAAAAATGTAATAGCACTATCAATGTCAGGTTCAATAATACTTCTTGCAGTAATCATCGGATCAAGTATTCAGGCATCAATATTTGCTGAAGCAGTAACATCTAATAATTTTGGCTCACTTTGTTGGGAACAGGTAATTGTTGGAATAGTCCAGGTTGGTGTGTGCTTTAGAGCTAACGACATAACAAAGACTGCTTTAGGAATAGCGTAGGAGGATGAAATGCTAAGTGTAGATATTGAGAAGGAAATTAAACAGGAAAATAAGATTCTTTTAGGCTTAAGCATGAGGAAGTTCATTTGTGTAGGCATTAGCTTATTGTTTGCCATATTGTTTGCGCTGCTGTTTTCAATGAACTTCTACGTAAGCATCATTCCATCAATGGTAGTTGGAGCCATAGCATTTGCTTTTGGCTGGATTAAATTTGATGGAGTTCCAATGGAAGAGTTCTTATTTAAGAAGATTAATGAGGCATTTTATGGAACTAAGAAAAGAAAGTATAGAACCAAGAATGCATACATTACTCTTCTAAATGGTGAGTACGCAAGAAGAAAGCAGATTGATTTATCAAATAAGCAAGTAAAGAAGAGCCTAAAGAAACAGAAGAAAAAAAAGATTAAAGAGAAATACATAAGATGAATATAAATATATCAACCACACAAAAAACTATAAGAATCCGTGGTGTCTACGAAAAATATGGTCTAGTCGAAACCTCTAAGAATCGTTATGTAAAGATTTACAGGCTTGGAGATAACAATTATCTAACAGCCATGGAAGAAGAGCAGGTCCAGATTTATGAAGGATATAGAAAGGTTTTAAATTCCTTTGGCTCAAATGTTGATTTTGCAATCACTATCTTCAATCGAGCCATTAATGAAAGTGAAGTCTCAGAGGATGTTTTGATTAAAGAAGCTGGAGATGAATGGGATTATCTGAGAAAGCAGATGAATACTATCATTTTAGATCGAATCAAAGAGGGGAAGAACGGAATAGTAAAGGATAAGTACCTATCCGTTTCCGTGGAATCTAAGACTGTTAAGAAAGCCTATGATGAGTTCTCCCGTATAAGTAACGACTTGAATAAATCCTTTGAAAAGATTGGCTCATTTGCAGTTCCATTGACACTTCCAGAGGAAATAGAAATCCTTTATGACATCTTTAATGATGATGATACATATTTAGTTCAGTCTCAAAAGATTGTAGATGATAAGGGACAGCTAAAGGAAGAAAAGAGCTTTGATTTTGAAAATATGCGCTCCCAGGGGCTTACCATAAATGACCTTTTAGCTCCATCATCATTTTCATTTGAGGCAAAGTTTATGACTCTTGGAAATAAGTTTGCAAGAACGCTTAGAGTTACCCAGTTACCAAGTAGACTGTCAGATGAGTTTCTTACAAATGTAACTGATATGAATTTCAGCTTACTTACAACCATAAATATTCATCCAATCTCAACAAAACAGGCGGATGCTTTGGTTGCAAAGAATCTGTCTTTCATTAGGGATGAGAAAAAGAGAGCTTTGCAGGCAGGTCAAAAGGCTGGAATCTATGATGATTCGTATGTGGATCCAAAGATTCTTGATAGAGAAGCTGAAGCTTTGGCTTTAAGAGAGGCCATGCACACAAGAGATGAACATCTCTTTGAAACAAGTATTACAGTAACAATCTTTGCTGAAAATAAAGAGCAGCTTGATGAATATACAGAGACAATCATTACCGAGTATAAGAAAGCTGCGGCAACAATAAATGTAATGATAAATCAGCAGGAAGAAGGATTTAACTCAACCTTACCTCTTTGCAACACCCAAATCAGAGATAGAAGAACCCTTACAACAAGCTCGTCAGCTATCTTCATTCCATTCTCGACACTTGAATTAAATGATAAGTCTGGAATCAATTATAGCTGCAACCTTATTTCAAAGAATCTCATTGTCTATGACAGAATGAGCTCCAACAACTTTAATGGATTTGTACTTGGTAGCCCGGGTTCAGGAAAGTCATTCATAAGTAAGGTTGAGATGCTTTCAGTATTCTTAAAGACCAATGCAGACATCATTGTTATTGACCCTGAGGATGAGTACACGGCCCTTGCAACCATGTTAGGTGGAGAAGTGATTAAGATTATGCCTGATGGTAAGAGCCATATCAATCCGCTGGAGATTGTAAACAGTTATGAACTTGAAGATGAAACAAATCCGGTTAATGCCAAGGCAGACTTTATTCTTAAGGTAATGGAATGTATCTTGTCGTCACCATTTGGAATTGATTCTATTCAGCAGACTATCATCGATGAGTGTGTTCAGGAGTTGTTTGAACCATTTGTTGTAAACGGAAGATTAAGAGATATTCCAGAAGATGATATGCCTACCTTGACTAACCTGCAGTACTTACTTGCACAGCGTCGGGAGCCAGAGGCAAGAAGTCTTGCTATGGCACTAAAGCTTTATACAGGAAAGGGTTCCTTAAATACTTTTGGTTTTAAAACCAACGTAAAAACGAGAAGTCGCTTTGTTGTATATCAGATCAGGGATATTGGTGACAGACTAAAATCACTTGCTATGCTTACAATCCTAGACCATATCTGGAACAGGATTGTAACTAATAGAAAAGTTGGAAAGAATACCTGGTTCTTTGTAGATGAGATTTACCTTCTGTTCCAGAATGAGTATTCTGCAACTTTTTTAAATACTCTCTTTAGACGAGCAAGAAAGTACGGAGGAGTACCTACCGGTATCACCCAAAATGTTTCCAGCTTGCTTGAAAGTCCAACTGCCAGAGATATGCTCCAAAACTGTTGCTATCTGGCAATTCTTAGTCAGTCAGGGCCTGATAGGGACAGACTTAGAGAGATATTAAACCTATCTGATACACAGATTTCGTATATAACAAATGCTCCAAGAGGTCAGGGGCTTTTATATACAGGCTCTAACCTTGTTCCATTTTATTCAAGATTTCCAAAGGGTAATGACATATATAAGGCACTTACATCTGATCTTAAGGAAATCAAGGCTTTTGAGGAAATGGAAAAGAGACAAGAGGTTAGAGCAAAGAAAGAATTGAAAAGCATTATTTAAAGAGGTAATCAATGGATAAATTTATAGATTATGTTGAGGATTCAAAGATCTTTACAGAGTTCTTTGCAAAACTGCCAACTCCACTGAATAACGTATATTTTCTTATCTTAGTTGCAGGGATAGTAGTAGTGATGCTGCTTTCGAATTTTATAGATATGATTTTTGTCCATATAAGGCATAAGCAGATTATGAAGAAGGCTAGTGAAGCAAAGCCTGTAGAAGGTAACCAGGTTAATGAGAATGTTTTAGGCTTTATGGCTGCAATGCAGTATGCCTTTATGTCTAAGCAAAAAAGAGATGAGGACATCATAACTATCGATGAAAGACCAGCTAATTTCATAGAACAAAAGGAGTCATACTTCGAGGCAACTATGAGAGAGCAGAGAATGAAGGATATGAAAAGGAAACAACTCGACGAGCAAAAAGAGGCAGCACGCATTAAGGCAGAAGCAGCTTTACATGAGCTGTCGAAGGAAGAGGAATTATTAAATGAAAGATAAAACACTAGAAGAAAAAACCAGACAGATAAAGGAATTAATCGCTGAGAGAATGGTTGGTTCCATCAGATTCTTGTTTGAATGTTTCATAGATACAGAAGCTGTAGATGTAGTTGTATCCAGAGAGGGTACAGAGGTTGTAACTGAGGTGGCAACACAAAAGTATGCTATGGAACCAGCCAGCGATCTTAGAGAGTTGCTAAAGAGACATGCAACACTTTCTAACATTGAAAAGAAGGAGTATGGCGACAGAGAGGCAATGAAGCTCGTATTTACAATACTTTTAAACCTTTATGCTGGTGGTCATATTAAGGATGAGGCATTTCGTCAGAAGGAAATGCTAAATGTGATTAAAAAGAAGCTTAAGAATTATAAGGTGGTAGATTATGCTTACGCAGCCTCGTAAAGCATTAGAAATACTGGACGAATCAAGTATTGATAGATACATAGATATTGTGGTGAATAATCCAAACCTTGGACCATATAATCATGCTTATCTATTTAATCAGGGGAATATCAATAAATTTCTGCTTCCTGAAAATAGTATCCACGAGCTTGGTAAAAAGGTTAGGGGAGTAGAGGGTGAAATCTATCTGCCTGTTTTCAAAGATAATCTAACCTTTGCAAGAGCAAAGGTAAAAGAGGTAAAGCCAATAAAAAGAACTGATGTAGGAAATAACTATCTTACGAGGTACCGTGATGTTTTTGGCTGTTCTCCTAAAACTACAAAGTTTATAGGATTTGGTCGCTTAGGCCATTTCAGTAAGGATGAGGGAGAAGCCTATATATCAAAGGAGGCTTATGAAAATCAGTTTAGTGAAAAGGGAATGCTAAATAAGGCAGTTCTAGAGATACTTGCAGAATTGTTTGCAGATGCAGAGGATGCTAAAAATCCAGAGTATAATAAGCTCCTTTTATACTTAGCCCTTTCAAGTAGGGGCTTTTCTAGCTCAAAACCAAATCTAAATATGGCAGAGCTCAAGGAATACTTGGATGAGACTAAACTAATGAACTTATCTCTTATAGTGAAGAACTGTCTGTATTTGGTGGAAGGCATTGAACTTGATTTTGAGGAAGTAATGATTCTTAGAGCTTTAATGAAAGAAGATAGGGCTGAGACTATTAGCATTTTGGAGAAATTAGAAGAAGAGTGCGATGTTAAGCCTATGATAAAACAGCTAAGATATAAGCTTTTGTCAACAGATGAAGCCACTTATGCAGACTTATATATGCTTAAAGCCACAAAAAAGCTGCAGCTACATAAGGGATTTAAAGGATTTTTCAATACAAAGAAATACTTTGAATTAAAGGACTAACGCCACATAAATACGCACGTGCGGAGTAGTGCGCATAAAAAACATAAATTATATAAACTCCATAAATAAAATAAATTTTCAATCAAGTGTACCATTTCTCAGAAAATGGGCCATTTTATATAGTGGAAAGGAGTTACACATTGAACGAGATTGAATTTTTAGATGAAGTCAAAGGCTTGGACGAAAATGGAAAGTCTAAAGCTCAGGTTGTAGTAGGCATTATGGATGTACTAAAGAATGAAATGATAGATACAGTGACATCCTTCTACGGAGTATTAGATGTAGCTATTGTCCCAGATTATAACTCAGCCTTTGAACTTACATTTAGTGATAGTGGAGATTATGAGTATGTCCAGCTGACAGGATTGTTAGATGAATATTTTAACCTTGTATCAGCGGCGAATTCTGGTGAAGAAATTCCACCACTGCTCACACTAACAATTATGCCTGCGGGAGATATAGAAAACTATCTTACTGTAGTAGGTGCTATGTATTCTTATAAGTCAAAAAGACCTTATGAAGTGCCAAGCGGTATTCATTTTGTAGCACCAACCGAAAACCTAGAGTTTTTTGGATTAGATGAAGAAACAGTTAACACTCTTCTTGATGAATTAGATGAGGAAGAGTTTTTAGAAGAAATGAGGTAAAAATGGAAAAGAAAACAGAGACAATGTCAAAGAAGATGACTGGTATTGTAGCTTATATCACATGGATTGGCTGGATTATTGCATATATTTCAGGAGATACTGAAGGTGCCAAGTTTCATCTTAATCAGGCACTAGTTATTCATTTGATTGGACTTGTAGGATTTATTCCAGTAGTAGGTCGTTATTTGTGGATCTTTGCTACAATCCTTTGGTTTATTGGCTTCACCTACGCGTCAAGAGAAGAAGAAAAGCCAGTTCCAATCGTTGGAAGTATCGAGATATTAAAGTAGTAACAATTAGTTGAGTTGTAACAACAATTTGTTGACATAGCCAAATCGTGACAGTATAATCTGATATTGGTTTTTATGCGTTTTATATAACTTTAGAGGGAAAAATGAAAGGAAAATTAATTAACAAAATAGTTGCAGCCATGGAAACAGGAGAGCTGCAAGCATATTATCAGCCGCAGTATAACCCAAGAAAAGGAGTCATCGGTGGAGCCGAAGCACTTGTTCGATGGGTAAAGGCAGATGGCACAGTAATACCACCAGCAGAGTTTATTCCTGAGCTTGAAGAAAAAGGCCAGGTAAGTATTGTTGACTGGTATATAACAGAAGAAGCTTGTAAAACAATACAAAAGCTAGGCGATAAAGCTGTAAAGATAAGCGTAAACTTCGGAAGAGAACACGCTAAGGATGAACACTTTGTAGATAAGCTTGATAAGATGGTAGAAGCGTATCATATTGATAAGAGCTTGCTTGGGGTAGAGATTACAGAATCTGATGTAGTAGCTGAAAAAGAAGATGTTATCGCCTGGGTACAAAGAGTAGAAGCAGCTGGATATACAGTATCCATTGATGACTTCGGCTCAGGTATGTCGTCCCTTTCATTTGTAAAAGATGTTCCTGCAAAAGTATTAAAGATAGATAAGTCCTTCTTGGAGGATAACTGCCAGTCAGAAAAAGGAAGAATCACTCTAGAATCCGTTTTCTATATGGCGCACCGCCTTCGCCTTACAACAGTAGTAGAAGGTGTAGAAACAAAAGAGCAACTTGATTTCATAAACACCTGCGATTGTGATTATATCCAGGGATACCTGTTCTCAAAGCCTGTACCACATGATGAGTTTTTTAACATGTGTACTAATGAAGCTCCTGTAGATGTAGACTTCATTGATCCATTTGCATCTCAGACAGCTTTTGGTCAGGTAAGATCACTTATAGATGCTGTTTATACTAAGTTTCATATGGTGATCTTTGTAAATTTAACAAGAGATAGCTACCATGTAATGAAAAGAGAAACATTAATGAATACACTTCTTCCTGAAACAGGAAGCTATACTGATGGATATAAGTATGCCAGAAGTATGTGTAAAGAAGAGGACTTTGAAACCTTAGATAAAGCCTTTACAAGAGAAAACCTTATTAAGGCTTTTAAGAGAGGGGAAAAGTCAGTTGTAAGAATAGTAGCTCAGCGTACAGAAGATGGAGAGTATCATAAGGTAGCCTTTGAAGATTACTTTATGAATAATCTAGATAGTGATGATGTATTTATGGTTTCCTTTATTCACTATGTAGACTTTAGTGATGATACGTATGTAGGAAATGTAAGATTTGGGTATAGCCAAAATCCAAAGGCTAGCCAATAATCCAATCCAACAGTTCCTGGAGGAGGTAAAACAAGAGAAGACCTCCTGCTAGAATGAATAAAGCGATAACTAATCTATATATAAGAAAGAACAACAGCCCCTGTTATCGGCACCCGATAACAAGCAGGAAGTCTAGGCCTGTCAAGAGACCGTGGAATAAACCAATGGATTTATGCCGCGAAAGCTCTTGATGGGCCTTTTTTATTGCTAAAAAACCAGTAAATTCAAGGCTTTTGAGGTGTCCAATAAACCGCGTTACGATATGATATTCTTATACTAGTATAAAATCATGAGCTATTTCTCTGGGTTATTTATTTAAAAGAAGTAGAAAAAGGAGTCAAAATATGGATGGTTTATTTGGAATTGATTGGGATTTAAATGGTGAAGTAGATATTACTGATGATATAATCACTTTAAATTTGTTAGAAAAAGATGACAACGAAGAAAAGAAAATAAGTAATAAAGGAGCAATATTTAATGAGTAGTGAAGTAAAGGTTAGAGTCAGAGATTCTGTATTGGATATAGATGAAGGCATTGCTGAGACAATAGTTGTTCTTAATGAAAAAGGATATATTACAACGTGTTGTTGTGAAGGACATAAGCGATTTTGTGAGGGTTATGCACAACCTAAGAGAAGACAAGAGTATGGTCAGTATAGTCCGATATGGATAACATTTCAAGATGGTTATTTACCACCATATTCACCTAATATATATCCTTTTTCAGATGATTCTGATGGGTGGAGAAATGGTCACGCTAGAGAGTTTATGGGATTAAGAAAAGTTTTTAAACATTCTGAAGCTATTCCTGAATTATTTGTAAGCTTTGAAACTCCAAAAAGAGAGAGACAGAACTTTAGTGATGGTGATGTGGATAAGGAACATAAAAGAGCTTTAGAGTTAGTTCTTGAGTGGGCCAAAGGACTCCCACGATTAGAGGAATATGATGCTAGTTTCCCAGTTGAAGATGAAATGAAAGAAATTGTGGAAACACTTAATGCGAAAGGATATAGCGTTCGAAGAAGCATGGCTAGACCTCTTGAAATATATTTTAAAGAAGGGTGTGCACCAATTGAAACACCGAGAATCAATGGGCTTAAAAATTATTCACGTGGAACTAAAGGAATAATATATGCCTATGATAAGCTATGGATTAATGCAGATGTACACGATGAAATCCTAATGTGGGCGCAAAATCTTCCAGAGAAATATTTGACAATGAAAGATGTAGATAAGGTCCTTCGCAAAAAAAGATATTCTGTACTCACAGGAGATGAAGCTGGGAAATATATTGTATTCTTAGATGGATATCATTCTGAACTAGGTCTAGAAAATATACATCATGTATGGGAGGAATTCGACGATAAGAATTATACTTTATATGTTTCAGAAGATATTGATGCAATAATGAAATGGGCAGAAGGACTACCTGAGTTCTGCCAGGAAGAGGAATAATATGGAATTAAGAGAAGAATTAGAAAAACTTGTACCGCTGGTAATTGAATTTGAAAAAGAAGAAACAAGTACTGGGGAAATAAATCGAAAAAAGAATGCTTGGTTTAAACCTTTAGTAAAATTAGCTGCACAATATGGATACGGGCCATCAGGGTTAATTGAGTGTTCACCAGATTATAGACGAATAACAGCACTCACGGTGGGTGATGTTAGAGTAGAAATACCATGTGATAATTAATCTTCTTTTAGGTGTCCATTTTATAGATAGTAAGAAGAGTAGAATTAAAATCAGAAATAAGCAGCTATAAGTCAATAAGGAGGGAAATTACTATGGCTGGATTTGGATTTGACGCAGGAGCACTTAAGGCAGCAGGACAGACGGGGGATATGTATGTAGTAGTTCAGGTTGTTCTTACTGAGAAATTTATAGGAACAGGTTCTGGAGTATCGAGTTTGACTAACCTTCAGAGAACTATTAATGATCAGGCTGCTAAGGGCTATAGACTTCATACTATCTCAACTACATCTTCAGGTTCAAAAGGCTTCATGGGAGGCGATAAGATTCAAGCGACTATGGTGTTTGAGAAGGTAGTATAAAAGGAGAAGATGTATGAGGAGAATCATTTTCTGGTTACAAAAGAAAAAGAGGATAGCCAAAAGGTCATGTGGACAGTGCTGCATGTACTGTCCTTATTATGATGAGTGTAGATGCGATGGTGATTTTTAGGTTGAAATGGAGGATTAATAATGTTTGGAATTGATTGGGATATGGATGGTGATATAGACGAATTCGATGATATAATTTCTATAGATTTGTTAGGTATTATTAATAATGATAAAAATGGTACATCTGAGGAGGAGAACAAATAATGAAATTATTTCATATCTCAGATCTTCATTTAGGAAAGAAGGTTAACGAATTTTCTATGATTGAAGATCAAAAATACATTCTTAAATTAATCTTGACTTATGTAAATGAAGAAAAGCCAGATGGTATCCTTATCGCTGGAGATGTATATGATAGATCTATTCCTTCTGAAGAAGCAATGAAATTATGGGATGAGTTTTTTAATTAGTCTTGCAGAAAAGAAGATTCCGGTATTTGCTATTAGCGGTAATCATGATTCTGCTATTAGATTTGCTGATCATGGTGAACTTGTTGAGGCTACAGGGATACATCTTTCACCTGTTTATGAAGGAAAAGCAAAATGTTATCAGCTTAATGACAAAAAGAATACTGTTAATATATATCTTTTACCTTTTATTAAACCTTCAACTGTTAGAAACTATTTTCCGGATGAAGAAATATTAGATTATACAGATGCTTGTAGAGTGGCTATTAGTCACATGGAAATTAATAAGGAAGAAATAAATGTTCTTGTCGCTCATCAAATGATAATAGGGTCGGAAAGATGTGATTCAGAGGAAGTATCTGTTGGTGGACTTGATGCTGTAGATGTTTCTGTTTTTGATGATTTTGATTATGTAGCCTTAGGGCATCTCCATGGTAAGCAAAAAATAAAGAGAGATACAGTTAGATATAGTGGAACACCTATAAAATATTCATTTTCAGAGAAAGATCATGAAAAAATCTATAACTGTTGTGGATATAAACGGGAAATCGAAGGTAAATATTTCAGAAATCCCATTAACTCCTTTACACGATATGAGAGAAATCAAAGGAACATATGATGAACTCTCTTTAAAGAAGAATTATGAGAATACGGATACAGATGATTATATTCATGCAATCTTAACTGATGAAAATGACGTTTTAGATGCTATAGCAAAGCTTCGAATAATATATCCGAATTTGATGAAGCTAAGTTACGACAATAAGCGTACGCAGACCCAACAGACTGTTTCAGATGCTGAGGATATTGACAATAAGACACCTTTAGAATTATTTGAAGAATTCTTTGAACTGCAAAATAACCAATCAATGACAGATGAACAAAGAAAATTTGTTCAAGATCAAATAGAGAGTATCTGGGAGGTATAATATGAGACCATTAAAACTAAGAATATCTGCTTTTGGTCCATATGCAGGATATACAGAAGTAAATATGGAGGATTTAGGAAAACAAGGATTATACCTGATAACAGGAGATACAGGTGCGGGTAAAACAACGCTTTTTGATGCGATTTGCTATGCATTATTTGGGGAAGCAAGTGGTCAAAATAGGACTGTCGACATGTTTAGATCAAAATATGCAGCGCCTGATACACCTACGGAAGTTGAACTTGTCTTTTCGCATAAGGGTGAAATATATACCGTTAAGCGTAATCCAGCTTACGAGCGACTTGCTAAAAAGGGAGGTGGTACAACAAAACAAATTGCGGAAGCCGAACTACATATGCCTGATGGTCGCGTAATAACAAAAGTGAAAGAGGTAACTGCAACTGTCGAAAGTATTCTTGGCGTAAATAGAGAGCAGTTTTCTCAGATTTCAATGCTTGCACAAGGTGATTTTTTAAAATTACTCTTAGCTACAACGGAAGAAAGAATTAAGATTTTTAGAGATATTTTTAAGACAGAAAACTATCTTATATTGCAAAAAAAACTTAGATTCAAAGCAGCATGATTTGCTTAAATCAGTTATTGCTGGAAGAACTAAGGTAGGCGCGTATATAAAGGGAATTCAAGTTGATAAAGACGATGTTCTCTCTATTGAAGTTGAAAAGGCTGTTTCAGATAGGATGACAACAGAGGAAGTTATTCTATTACTAGATAAACTTATAGAACAAGATGGAGAATTAAATACCAAATTGGAAAATGATCTTAAAGTGATTAGTGATAAACTACAGGAAGTTTCTACTAGAATAGGAGTGGCACAAACTGTAAAGACTGCACGGGAAGCATTGGAAAGTACAAAAGATAAACTAAAAGTCGAGGAGCCTAAAGTAAAGGATTTAGAGGGGAAACTCAAATTAGCAAAGAAGGATTTGTCAAAAAGAAAGAAATTAGACGATACGGCTAGCAAAATAGATGCTGAATTGCCTAATTATGATATAGCTATAAATAAAACAGAATGATATAGATAATACGAAAGAGCAAAATAAGCAATTTAGAGAGGAACTAGAAGAAAAAAAGAAAGATAGAGCAAAAAAGGAATCTCAGTTAAAGAAGGATAAGGACGAGCAATCTTCGTTTACAGATACCAGCGTACGTATTCAAAAAATATCGAGTAATATAGAGAAACTTAAAGAGAAAGCTGATATTCTTGATGAACTCTCAAATGAACTAGAAGCTTTTTTTGTTTCTAAGGAAGAATTAGAAGATTTTCAGAATCAATATAAGGAAGATGATAAAAAATTTACAGAATTAAATCGTCTTTATGAGGAAATGGATCGTCATTACAGAGCTGGACAAGCTGGTCTCCTCGCTAAACAGTTAGTAGAAGGTGAAAGATGTCCAGTATGTGGTTCTACCTCCCATCCTCAACCTGCAATGCTTTCTGACAAAGTTCCTACAGATAAACAATTGAAAGATGCAAAAAAGAAGGCTGATGATGCACGAAAGATCCGCGATAATTCTGCAAATGATATAAGCGGAAAGATTAAAGGGCTTGAGGCTGTTGAAAAAGAAACTTAATAAAAAATGCAAAAAGCATTTAAAGACAGAGAGTTTAATTGACGCTAACCAGGAAATAGAATCTATTATTTCCGATAATAACGCAAAGAAATTATCTGAGGAGAAAAAACTAAAAAAATGAGAATGCAAAGATTAAGAGGAAGGAAGAATTAGATAAATTAATACCACAATTAGAGACTGAGATATCTGAATTAGGCCAAGAAATTGAGCATTTGAACGGGATAGTATCTTCTGGAGAAGCAAAAGTTAAAGAGAATGAGAAAGAGCTTAATTCTCTAAAGAAGAGTCTTAAATTTGAAAGTAAAAAAGCAGCTATAAAAGAAAGAAAGTCTTTAATGGATCAGTCTAGTATTATTCAAAAGGCTTTTGATGATTTGAGTAAAGACTTATCTTCCCAGAAGGAGATTGTGGCTGGTATAAAGGCTGCTATTGCTGAAAATGAGAGTACAATTAAGTCCACAAAGGCAACGGACCTGCAAGCAGAACTAGAAAAACAAGCAGAGTTAAAGGAATCGCAAGCCGACTGTTATAACAAAAAAGAAATTGTTGCAGGTCGTCTCGAAAATAATGAAAGAGCAAGGAAAAACATTAAAAATGAGGCAAGTAAGCATTGCTGAGATTGAACAGAAATTACAGTGGGTGAGAGCACTTTCCGAAACCGCTAATGGACAATTATCAGGTAAAGATAAAGTCAAATTGGAAACTTATATACAAACGACATATTTTGACAGGATAATTAACCGAGCAAATCTTCGATTATTAACTATGTCGGGAGGGCAGTATGAGCTCATGAGAATGAAAGAAGCTGCTAATGCAAAAAGCCAAAGTGGGTTAGATTTAGGTGTAAAGGATCATTATAACGGAAGTGAGAGAAGTGTTAAAACGCTTTCTGGAGGAGAGTCTTTTATGGCATCATTATCTTTAGCACTAGGGCTTTCCGATGAAGTGCAATCTTCTGCTGGCGGTATTCAGATTGATACTATGTTTGTTGATGAGGGATTTGGTTCACTTGATCCCGAGGCTTTAGATATGGCATATAAGGCGCTTGCTGGATTAACAGAAGGTAATAGACTTGTTGGAATCATATCGCATGTGGCAGACTTGAAGGAGCGCATTGATAAGCAGGTTGTTGTTACCAAGGAGAAGACTGGAGGAAGCTTTATAGAAGTTGTAGTTTGATTATTTCTATAAAGTTTAAAGCGGCTTTTCAGATAATAAAGGCCGCTTTTTTGGTGCAATTTATAATCATCAATTTTTCATCCAAGAGAACTATCAATGATAAATAATTGTAATGTTTGTGGAACATGAGATTCGAATATATTCTACTAACGAAAAATCGTGAAAGAAGAGTTATATATTCATTTCTGGTACATAGGCCATATCACAATTGACATACGGCGCAAAAACGACTAAAATATATTTGTATCATTATTAGTTTTTCTGGAGAAAAAAATTATGGAATATTATGACAGTAAAAGAGGCTGCAGAATTATGGGGCATATCCATAAAGACGTGCGCAGGTATTGGTGTGAATCAGATAGAATTACTGGCGCAAAGAAGTTTGGTAATGTGTGGGCCAATACCTAAAAATGCAGAGAGACCTAAAGATGGTAGACTAAAATCCGGGAAATATGTTTCTTGGAGAAATAAGAAAGAGGAAAAGTAGAATGTTTAGAAATATTGAGAATAATTATAATGTGGTATATCCGGAGAATGAGAAATGCCACATATCAAAGTCTACTAAACTACTCTGCAGAAGGAATGAAATCCTTTTCAAAGATGGTATCCGATACAAAGAAGGCTTTTCTGTTCAGTTTGTTGAGAAAATTGTTGAGGAATATCAGACAGATGATAAAGATATAGATACTAGACCCATTTTCTGGAAGTGGAACCACAATATTGGCTGCAAATAGATTTAGGTTATTCAGGAATTGGATTTGAAGTAAATCCCTTCTCATTCTTTTTGATGAGAGTAAAAATTCAAGGCTATACAGATGAAGAAAAAGAAAGATTTTCGAAATATTACAGGACTTATTCTTAATGAATTACAAAATGACTATTTAGAGGGATTATTCACTTCCTGCATTATCGATAAGTAAGAAAGTTTTTCAGGCAGAAGCAGAAAAGTATATGATGTCATGTAAAAGGTAAAATTAATAAACTGAAACATGATAAAGTATGGGATTTACTCTTCCTCGGTTGGTTGGCTTGTATAGAAGAATTATCTGATTATAGAAAGGCAGGAAACGGATTAAAGAAAAGAAAAACAGTTAAGCCAATAATCGTTGGAAAAAAGGAAGTAATAGAAAAACTAAAGGAGCAATATCTGCATATGGAGGAAGATTTACAAGATATTGTTAATACTGGAATGAAAAATTGCTTATTCAACATGTCTAGTTTAGATTTTTCAACCATTGTCAATACGGAAAGTGTAGATGGAATCATTTTTTCACCTCCTTATGCTAATTGTTTTGATT